>JANJTH010000287.1 GCA_024711205.1 Planctomycetota bacterium
GCCCGCGGGCGGCGAGCCAGGCCCGCGCGCCCGGCCCGGGCTCGAGGTCGAGCGCGACCCGGGCCTGGCCCGCGCCGGGGCGGACGAGCCGGGCGGCCGCGCCGCGTCCGCTCCCCTCGCCGAACAGGAACCCGAGCGCGCGCACGACGAGGGTCTTCCCCTCGCCCGAGCCGCCCGTGAGCACCGTCAATCCAGGCCCGAGCTCGAGCTCGAGCCGCTCGAGGAGCACGAAGTCCTCGATCGTCAGCTTCCACCGCACGGTGGCTCCTCCGCGGCAGGGCCTGCGCGGCCCCGCCCCCGTTCTGGGGGCCCGGCTCGGTCGAGCCAGGCCCTCGTGGGTCGCTCAGCCCGCGAGCCGCTCGGCGAGCAGGCGCTCGACGACGACGGCCCACTTCTCGGGCGTCTCGTAGTCGCCGCGGGCGATCGCCGCCCGGACCTGGTGCACGCGGTCCCAGCGGACGGGCTGGGGCCCACGCCCGGTGGCGCCCCAGCGGGGGGCCAGGGACGCGGCGTCGAGCGGACGGTCGTGGTGGCGCACGGCAACCTCCTCGGGTGGGGCGGCGTGCTCCGCCGCGCCCGATCGACAACCTAACACCGACCACCGACATGTGGGATCAGAACCCGAACGCGCCAGCGGCCTCCTGTGCGGGTGGCCTGCGTAAGGCGTGTCCATGCAAGGCAATGCGCGTGGCGCCCCGGGCCGGTGGTCAAGTTTCATGGGGGTCGCGGCCGGGCTCCGCTTTCGTCCGGCGTTCGGGTCGTTGCGCGTCCGGGATGGTCGGGCCCCGTCCGGTCCTCGCGCGCGGGCCGGCGGCGCGCGGGCCGGGAGGTCAAAGACGACGGCGAGTGCAACGGGCCGGGGGCGTGGCTATGATCCCCGTCGCTCCCACGAGGGCAGGGACATGAAGGACAAGCGCCCCCCGTTCGAGGTCGCTCGCTCGCAGGACGCGATCTACGTGCGGGTCGTCGGGCTCGGCAGCATGGCCACCGCGCCCACGTTCGAGGCGTTCGCCGACCGGGCGATCGCCGAGGGCGCGCTGCAGTTCGTGGTCGACCTGGCGGACTGCACGGGCGTCGACAGCACGTTCATGGGGCTGCTCCTCACGATCTCCAACCGCCTCCGCGAGGCCGACGGCGAGGACCCGCGCGGGTGCGTCCTGATCAACGTGGACGACCACGCGCTCAAGCAGCTCCGCTCGGTCGGGGTCGACGCCTTCCTCACGATCAAGGCCGGCAAGACGGCGCTCCCGCGCGCGCTCACGCTGACCGAGCTGAGCGCCACCGCCGTCGACGACAAGACGCGGCTCAAGCTCATGGTCCGCGCCCACAAGGAGCTCGTGGCCGCGGACGCCCGGAACCGGGCCAAGTTCGGCGCCTTCCTCGAGGGGATCGTGGCCGAGCTGGCCGACGCGTAGCGGGCGGGCGCCGGACCACGACCCGCCGTCGGACCGGCGGGGGCGCGCGCCGCCCCCCGGGACCGCGGCGGGCGACGCCGCCGAGGACCCGGCAGGGCCGGGCTCCGCGCCAGGGCCCGGCGGTCCCGTCCGGCGCCACCCGTCGGGGCCTCCCGGGCGCGTGCAGTTTCGCGTGGCCCGGGGCAGGGGGCCGCGGCTATGATCGGGCCGCGCACGGGGTCGCTCCCCATCCCCCCGGGCGAAGGGCTCGACCGCATGGCCACCAAGCGCCCCACGCGCCGCTCCGGCCCCGACCCCGACCTCGAGGAGGAGGAGCTCGTCCTCGAGGACAAGCCCTCGAAGTCGGCCAAGAAGAAGTCCGGCAGCACGAAGACGTCCGCCGCCGACACGGGGCGCTCGAAGCGGCCCTCCGGCAAGGACGGCAAGAACGGGCTCGGGACCTCCTCGATCAGCAAGAAGGGCGCGAAGGACTCGGGCAAGCGCAAGGCGCCCGGCGCGAGCGGGCGGCGCCCCTCGGCCTCCGACGACGACGAGGACGGGGAGGAGCTGAGCGCGTCGGCGCGCCGCCGCCGGCCGGCCCCGAAGAAGAAGGACAACACCGTCGTCCTGCTCGTCTCGATCGTGACGTGCACGCTCCTGCTCGTGATCGGGATCGTCGTGATCAACAAGCAGCGCGGGAGCGGTCCCACCCAGCGCAACGAGCCCGCGATCTACGAGCGCGCGAAGGAGCACTGGAAGAAGGGCGAGACGGCGTTCAAGGAGTTCAACCGCGCGCAGAAGGCCGACGACGTGGCCGGCTCGCGCGCGGCCTGGAAGACGGCCCACGACGAGCTCACGAAGGCCATGGACCTCTACAACGACATGCTCAGCGGCCACGAGGGCGACCCCGAGTACGACGGCTACGGCGAGGAGCAGGGCAAGATCGCCGAGATGCTCTACGACCTGGGCAAGCGCGGGGACATCGCCGGCAAGGGCTCGTCCGGGGCGCCGTCGGACGAGTAGGGCCGTGGCCGACGGCGCCACGCCGCGCCAGCACGACGCCAGGGGAACCGACCGGCTGGGTCGGCTGCCCGCGGTCGACGCGCTGCTCGGCGGGCTCGGCGCCGCGATCGAGCGGCACGGGCGGCGCGCCGTGGTCGAGGCCGTGCGCGCCGACCTCGACGCGCTGCGCGCGGCCCTGCGGGAGGGCGCGGGGCCGGGCGACGACGCGGCGCTCGACGCGCACGTCGCGGCGGCCGCCGTGGCGGCGCGGGTCGACGCCGCGCTCGCGGC
>JANJTH010000335.1 GCA_024711205.1 Planctomycetota bacterium
GGCCCCGCGCTCGGGCGGCGAGGCGCCCCCCGGGCCGGGGTCGGCCGCGGGCCCGCCCAGGGGCGCGGGCGCGCGGCCGCTCGCGCGGCGGCGGTCCTCCTCGATCCGGCCGTCGTGGAGCCGGACCTCGCGGTCGGCGCGCGCGGCGATCGCGGGGTCGTGGGTCACGAGGACCACGGTCAGCCCGTGCGCGGCCCGGGCCTCGTCGATCAGGTCGAGGACCTGCTTGCCCGCCTCGGAGTCGAGGTTGCCCGTCGGCTCGTCGGCGAGGAGCAGCGCCGGCTCGTGGACGAGCGCGCGCGCGAGCGCGACGCGCTGCTGCTGCCCGCCCGAGAGCTCGTCGGGCCGGTGCTCGAGCCGCGCCCCGAGCCCCGTCCGCTCGAGGAGCGCGGCCCCGCGCCGGAGCGCGTCCTTGCGCGGGTGCCCGTCGAGGAGCAGCGGGAGCGCCGCGTTCTCGACCGCCGAGAGCGTCGGGAGCAGGTTGAAGAACTGGAACACGAACCCGAGCCGCCGCCGCCGGAAGGCCGAGAGCGCGTCGTCGCCGAGCGCGCCCGTGTCGTGGCCGAGCACGAGCACGCGCCCGCTCGTCGGCACGTCGAGCGCGCCCGCGAGGTGCAGGCACGTCGACTTGCCCGAGCCCGACGGGCCCGTGATCGCGACCATCTCGCCGGGCGCGATCGTGAGGTCGACGCCGCGCAGGGCCTCGACCGCGACGCGCCCGCGGTCGTAGACCTTGCGCACCGCCTCGAGGCGGACGGCCGGCTCGCTCATGGCGCCTCGCTCACCGGCCCGGCTGCTTCGGCGGCGTCGGCCCGGGCGGCGTGGGCGCGGGCGGCGCGCCCTCGAGCATGCCGAGCTGCCACATGAGGAAGATCCGCTGGTCGACGACGTCGCGGATCCGGAGCGCGAGCGGCTTCCCCGCCCCGTGGCCCGCGTCGCGGTCGATCCAGAGGAGCACCGGCCGCTCGGCGGGCGGGCTCGCGGTCGCGGCCTGGAGCAGGGCGGCCATCTTCCGCGCGTGGAGCGGATGGACGCGCGTGTCGTGCTCGCCCGCGGTCAGGAGGACGGCCGGGTAGCGGACGCCCTCGCGCACGTTGTGGTAGGGCGAGTAGGCGCGCAGGAACGCGAACTGCGCCGCCTCGTCGGCCGAGCCGTACTCGGGGACCCAGAAGCGCGCCATGAGGAAGCGGTGGTAGCGGAGCATGTCGAGCAGCGGCACGCTCGAGATCACCGCGCGGAACAGCTCCGGGCGCTGCACGAGCGCGGCCCCCGTGAGCAGCCCGCCGTTGCTCCCCCCCGCGATCGCGAGCCGCTCGGGGCGCGTGAGCTTCTCGGCGACGAGCCACTCGGCCGCCGCGATGAAGTCGTCGAAGACGGCCTGCTTGCGCTCGAGCTGCCCCGCCGCGTGCCAGGCGTCGCCGCCCTCGCCGCCGCCGCGCAGGTTCGCGACCGCGTAGACCCCGCCCGCCTCGAGCCAGGGGAAGAGCGTCGCCGAGAAGTAGGGCGTCTGGGAGATCCCGAACCCGCCGTAGCCGTAGAGGAGCGTCGGGCGGTCGCCGTCGGGCTTCAGGTCCTTCCGATGGACGAGGAACATGCCGACCTGCGTGCCGTCCTTCGAGCGGAAGTGCGCGCGGCGGACCGTGAGGAGCGACGGGTCGACCGGGACGTCGAGCTTGCGCCAGGGCGTGAGCGCGCCCGTCTCGAGGTCGACGCGGTGGAGCTCGGTCGGGCGGTCGAAGCTCGCGTAGCCGAGCCAGGCGTCGCGCCGGTCGTGCTCGGTCGAGAGCCAGGCCGTGCCGATCCCCGGGAGCGCGATCGGGCCCATGGGGGTCCCGTCGAGCCGGTAGCGCTCGATCGCCGTCGAGGCGTCGCGGAGGAGCGTCACGACGAGCACGCCGCGCGCGAGCGCGACGTCGGTGATCGCGGCGTCCTTCGGCTCGGGGACGACGACGCGGCGGCGCGTCGGGTCGTTCAGGTCGATCGCGACGACCTGCCCGCGCGGGGCGCCGACCGTCGTCTCGACGTAGATCGTGTCGCCGAACACGGGCCCGCTCGCCTTGCCGTCCTGCCCGACGAACAGGTCCCGCTTCTCGAGCTCGCCCGTCTCGCGCCAGCGGTCGAGGTCGACGGCCCACAGGTCGTTGCTGCGCGTGCCGGTCCAGTAGCCGAGGATCAGCCAGCGCCCGTCGGTGCTCGCGTAGCCGAACGGCCCCCACGTCGTCGAGTGCTGCGCGAACAGGACGGGGTCCTGGCGCGGGTGCTCGCCGACCCAGTGCAGGCGCACCTCGCGCGAGTAGGCGTCGTCGGGGTCGCGCAGGGCCGAGTAGACGAAGCTCCGCCCGTCGGGCAGCCACGACACGCCCCCGGCCTTGTTCGGGATCGTGTCCGCGAGCCAGCGGCCCGAGTCGACGTCGAGCAGGTGGAGGACCGTCTTCTCGTCGCCCTTGCGGCTGAGCCCGAAGGCGAGCAGCTCGCCGGTCGGGTTCGGCGCGGCGAAGTCGAGCGAGACGAGCCCCTGCGCGTCGAGCGCGTTCGGGTCGAGGAGCGGGCGCGGCGCGCCGTCGGGGCCGTCGGCCAGGTAGAGCACGGGCTGGTCCTGCTCGCCCGTGCGCTCCTGGAAGAACAGCCGCCCCTGGCGGACCTCGGGCAGCCCGATCCAGGGCAGGCGCATGAGCTCGCCCACGCGCGCCTCGAGCGCGGCGCGGCCGGGGAGCCCGTCGAGGACGGCGCGCGTGTGCGCGTTCTGGGCCTCGGTCCAGGCGTCGACGCGCGGGGTCGGCTTGCCCTCCTCGTCGCCCTCGAGCCAGCGGTAGGGGTCCGTGACCGGCTGCCCGTGGAGCGCCTCCTCGACCGGCTCGCGGTCGGTCGAGGGCGGCGGCCCGGGGTCGGCGTGGGCGGGGGACGCGAGGGTGGTCATGGCGAGGCTCGTGGCCGCGAGCGCGGCGGCGAGGGGACGGGCGCGCGTGGCGCGGGCCCGGGGGGCGCGAACGATCACGGGGGCCTCCGCGGGAGGGAGTGCGGCGGGGCGGTAGGTTACCGGCTGCTCGCCGTGGAGGCGCGCCCGCGGGCGAGGCCCGCGGGCGGGAAGCGCACGGCGGGCGGGCCCGGCTCCGGCCCCCCGGCCCCTCGACATGGATATGCTCCGTCCGGCAGCGGGTCGCGCCCGCCGCCGTCGTGAGGGTCGACCAGGGTGCCGTGGAGCTGTGGCTGTGGGGTCTCGCAGGCCGACGACGTGGGCGCCTGCCTCGCGTGCGGTGAGGTCAAGGCCGCCTGGACGGTCGTCGTCGAGCGCACGCGCACCCTCCGCGTCAAGACGACGCGGCGGCTCGAGGTCTTCCTCGGCGTCGGCGCCGCCCCCCTCGCGCTCGATGCGCCCCATGACCTCGACGCGCTCGCGCCCGCGGCGGCGGTCCCCGCCACCCCCGTCGAGGCAGCGCGCGCCTTGCTGGCGGCGGGCCAGCGGCCCGCGCCGGAGGCCGTCGTGTTCGCCCGGGTCGCCGGCGACGCGCCGCCGGTCGTCGCGCTCGAGGTCCTCACGGGCGGCCGCCCGACCACCGAGCACGAGGCCCCTGCGGCCGGCCGCGACGGGACGGGCCGGCACGTCGCGCCCTGCCTGTTCGTGTTCGGGCCGCCCTCGCCGGCGGACGACCTCGCGTTCCCGGGCCTCACGGTGGTCGACGTCACCGACGACGCGGGGCACGCCCCCGCGGTCGAGTTCAGCGCCGCCGGGCGCACCGTCGGGCTGCCCGTGCGTGCCGCCGGCGCGACGCTCACGTGCACGCTCCTCTACGAGGACGGGGCCCCCATGGCGGGCGCCCGCTTCCGCGTCGCGTTCGGCGCGGGGACCCCGGCCATCGAGGGCGTCACCGACCCGGACGGACTCGCGCGCGTCGCTGCGCCGCCGGGCGCCACGCGGGGGCGGCTGTTCCTCGAGGGCTTCGAGGAGGTCTTCGCGACCGGCGACGAGGCCGACGAGGAGGCCTTCCTCGACTGGCTGGGGGGACCGTGACCACGCTGGGGCTACCGCGCCTTCACTTCCACGGGCGCTTCTACACGGACCCGAGCACCCAGAACAACCGGGCCGCCTGGTTCGAGCCGGACGCCGACCTCGCGGACGACCCGCACCGCCAGAACTGGAACCCCGTCGGCCTGCACGTGTTCGAGCTGCGGGGCTGCGTCGTCGGCGCGGCGCGCGGGGCCGACGGCGTCCTCCGCGACGCCGCCGGCGCGGACCGGGCGGTCGGCGGCAGCGTGACGACGCCGCGCGGGCCGGGCGGGGCCTTCGGGCGCATGGTCGACCTCGACCCGGCCCACCAGCTCGCGCCGCAGCTCTGGGGCGTGCAGGTGCGGGTCGCCGGGACCGACGGGCTCGGGCTCACCGCCGCGCTCGAGACCGCCACGCTCGGGCACCTGAAGCGCCGGAGCGAGGGGCCCGCCGACGAGGGCATGAGCGGCACCTACACCTCGCACCTCGCCGCCCCCACCTGGGACGACGGCCTGACGGGTGTCCTCGGGGAGCTGCGGGCGCGGAGCCCCGGGCGCCTCGCGATCGCGTTCACGGTCTACCGCTACGTGCAGGCGAAGCGCGAGGGGCGGGTCGTGGGCACGATCGGGCCCGCGACGGCGGAGCGCACGCCGCCGCGCGTCCTCGTCGGCCAGCCCTACGACGCGCGCGCCTGGGGCGTCTTCGAGGGCATGGCCGACACGTACCCGATCCGCTTCCGCCACGGGCCGGTCCCGGCCGAGGTCGACGACGCGCGCGGGGTCCTCGTGCTCGACCTGGGGGACGGGCTGCTCGAGGCCGTCGACGCGGCCTCGGGGGCGCTCACGCGCCGCGACTACGGCGCGCTCGTCGTGGGGGCCGAGCGCCTCACGGGGGACGCCGTCGAGCCCGAGACCACGACCTTCGTCGGCGCGCTCCCGCTCGACCACGCCGCGTACGAGCGGACGGCGGGCGTCCACGAGGTCGCGCTCTCGCCCGAGGTGCGCGCGGACCCTGCCGCCTGGCGGCTCTTCGTCGAGAGCGCGGTCGTCGGGCGGATCCTCGCCGAGCGCGCGGACGGGCTGCGGGTCGAGGCGAGCGCGCGCGTGGTCCGCCTCGACCCGCCGAGACCCGGCGAGGCCGCGCAGGAGGCCCGCGTCGCGTTGCGGGTGCGCGCCTTCGGCGCGCCCGCGGCGGGCCTCCCCCTGCAGCTCGTCCCGCGCGACCCCGCGGCGGTCGGGCTCGAGCACCGCCTCGAGCCGGCGCGGACGGACGCCGACGGGCGAGCCTCGATCGTGCTCGTCCCCGGGGACCCGGGCCGCGCCCGCGGGGCGGTCGACGGCCGCGTGTTCTTCCTGCTGTTCGGGCTGTCCGCGGACCCCAGCGCGCAGCTCGACGACCTCGTCGTGCGCGTCTTCGACCGCCACCCGCTCGAGCCGACCTGGGAGAACGTCGGGCCGATCCTGCGCCAGTACGCGCGGCTCTACCCGCGCATGGCGGCGCTCGCGAGCCCCGACGCGGTGCGCGGCCTGCTCGGGACGCACCCGCGCTTGCTCCTCGACCTCCCGCTCGAGGACCCCCGCCACATGCCGGTGACGCGCGACCTGTCGCGTGACCGGCGCGAGGCGCTCCTCGCCTGGATCGCGGCCGGGGCGCCCGGCCCGACGCCGGAGCCGTGACGTGAGCGCGCCGCGCCGGATCGAGGTCGTCGAGCTCCGCGGGGCGGGCGTGCTCCTGGACTGCTCGGGACCGCACGTCTTGCGGGTCCTCGGCGCGCGGCGCGTCGTCGCGCTCCCGCCGACGGTCGCGCCGCACGCCGGCGGCCCCGCCGCCGAGGAGGTCCACCGCGGGGTGCTCGACGGCCTCCTGTTCGAGACGAACCGCACCTTCCTCCTGCCCGGGACGGGGCCGGCGCTCGCGGCGCTCGTGCGCTGGGTCTCGGCGCGGCCCGGGTGGGAGCTCCTGCTCGTGGGGCACGCGGACCGCTCGGGCGAGGACGAGTACAACCGGCAGCTCTCGCACGAGCGGGCCGAGGCCGTGTCCTCCTTCCTCCGCGACGACGCCGCCGCCTGGCTGACCTGGTACGACGCCGCGCGCGGCTCGAAGCGCTGGGGGACGCGCGAGGACCAGCACATGCTCTCCGCGCTGCGCGACGAGGCGGGGGCCTTCTACGCGGGCGCCGTGGACGGGGCGGCGGGGGCGGGCACGCGGGCCGCCGTGGAGCGCTTCCAGCGCTGGAGCAATGCGGCGCGCGGGACCGCGCTCGTCGTCGACGGCGTGGCGGGGCCGGCGACGCGAGCGGCGCTGATCGCGGCCTACCTCGCGCAGGACGGGACGACCCTGCCCGCGGGCGTGGCCGTCCGCGCGCACGGCTGCGGGGAGTGGCACCCGGCGGTCGAGACGGCGGACGGGCAGGCCGAGGCGGCGAACCGGCGGGTCGAGGTGTTCGCCTTCGCCGGGGCGGTCGCGCCTCCTCCCGTCGACCCGTGCCCGCCCGGCGGCTGCGCCGAGCACGCGCGGTGGCTCGCTCGGGTCGTGGGCGCGATCGACCTGCGCGGGCCGGGCGACCTGACGACGCTGCGCGTGCGGCTCGACATCGACCCCTCGCTGGCCTCGAGCCAGGACGACGCCTTCCGCCTGTTCTCGAGCGACGGGGCCTGGGAGCAGCGGCGGACGATCGTCGACGACCTCGTGCCGGGCGACGCCTGGGTCGACCTCGCCTTCGAGGGGCTGGACCCGGCGCGGTCCTACTCGCTCGAGGTCGATCCCGGCGCCGACGGGCCCCCCTACCTCGTGTTCGAGGACGTGCCCCGCGCGGAGCTCGCGCGCACGCCCGGGGTCCGCGCGCCCAGGACCGAGCCGCTCTGGTACCGGCTGGACGGCGGCGCGTGAGCGGGGGCTGGGAGTGCGACCCGGGCTGGTGGGAGGACGAGGTCGGGCTCGCGCGCGGCCTGGTCGAGTTCGAGACGCCGACGCAGTGCCGCCCGGGGGAGAGCGTCGCGACGAACTTCAACTGCGGGGCGGCCTCGCTCGTGAACGCCCTGCTGTTCCGGCTCCACGACGCGGGCGACCTGGACGGCGTCGCGCTTGCGCTCGACAACCTGGCGCGGTCGCTCGCCCCCCGGGGGGCGGCCGCGGCGGCCGCGGTCGACGCGACGCTCGCCGTGCGCGACGCGGCGCGCGCCGGGCGCTGCCTCACGACGGACGACTTCTTCGCCGTGACGGACGCGCTCATGCTGCACCGCTCGTCGCCCTCGAGCATCTCGACCTGGGAGTTCCGCGAGGCGCTCGGCTTCGACGACGACCGCGACGGGGGGCACGCCGACAACCTGTTCTCGCTCGTGTTCAACCGGTCGACCGGCGACGAGGGGGCGGTGATCCCGCAGCAAGAGGAGAAGCTCCGGGCGTGGCTCGAGGCGGGCGGTCTCGCAGGCCCGGCGGTCGACCAGGCGCTCGACTCGCACGGGTGGCGCGTGCTCGCCCCGGGCGAGTGCCTCCAGGTCGTGCTCGGGCTCCAGGACGGCCGCAACCCGCACGCCGTGATCCTGGGGCGGTTCGGCTCGGGGCGGTTCTTCCTGGCGGACCAGGGCTACCGCCCCGGGCGCGGCTTCGCAGGGACGCAGTGGGAGCTGTTCCGCGGGCTGCAGCGCCTCGCCGGGACGGGCGAGTACCACGCCGAGCACGTCTTCGAGATCCGGAGCCAGCCCATCTCGCGCCTGTCCTTCGAGGCGGTCGCGGCGAAAGCGCGCGAGACGCTGCCGCCCGGGTTCCTGTGCCAGCTCGACCCGTCGTACGCCCCGGGCGACGCCTGCGACGTGGCGTCGACCGCGTGGCTCGAGCGCGTGTGGGGGGAGCCGCCGACGGCGCTCGCGCGCGCGAGCGACCTCGCGGCGGCGCGCCGTTGCTCCGTCGCGGTCGTCGAGGCGCCGCGCGGAGCGTTCAGTCTCTACGAGGCGAGCGCGGTCTCGGAGCGCTGCGTCGGGGCGCCTGCGCTCGATGAGGGCGCGAGCGCGAGCGCGTGGCTGTTCGCGCAGCGGTCCGTCCACCGCTTCACGGCGGCCTGGGTGGTCCCCGGGAGCGCCGCGGGGCGGACCGCGCCGGCGGTCCAGCTCCTACCCTGAGCCAGGCCAGCCCCTGCGCCGACGGCGCCTCGAGGCGGAGCGAGCGGCCGGTCGTGGGTGCGGCGCCGCCGCGCGCAGGCCGAAGGCCACGGTGCGCTGGCCCGGCGGACGACCACGACGCGCGAGCCGGCGAGGCCGACGAGCGCGGCGAGGTGCTCCGTGCTGGCATGCGCGGCGCGAGCGCTCGGGCGGGACGAAGCGGGCTCGTGCGCGCGCAGGTCCGAGGCGGTGGAGGGCTCGCGGGCGGCGCGGCGGCTGCGCCGAGGACTCCTTCGCGGCCGTTCAGGTCGGGCGCGGGCCCTCGTCCGAGGCGGGCCTGGCCGGACCCGAGGTGCGCGGGGGTGGCGCGCCGTCGGTGGGCTGGGTGCCCGGTGCCCTGGTGGCCGGGTCGGCGCCGGCAGCCTCGCGCCTGGCCTCTGCGGCCTTGCGCTTCTTCTCCTCGGCCTCCTTCTGCTTCCGCTCCTCCTCGTCCTGGCGCTTCTTCTCGTCGAGGACCGTCTTCGCCGCGTAGCCGGCGGCCGCGAGCGCGGCGAGCGCCGCGAGGCCGCCCGCGGCCGCGACGTCGTCGACGCGCTCGGGGGCGCCGAGCCCCCCGGGCGCGCCGGGGCTCCGCGGGCGCGCTGGCGCGGGGACGGCGGCGTCGGCGGGCGCGTCGACCGCGGCGATGGGCGTCGGAGCGTCCACGGCCGGGCCCGCGGTGAGCGTGCCGAAGGTCCCCTCGGGCTTGAGGCCTGCGTCGGCGATGACGTCCACGTCGAGGTGCTCGTCCTCGCCGGACTCCTTGTCCTTGTGCACGTCGGCCTCGGCGAGCAGCTCCTCCTTGCGGTAGTCCTCCTCCTCCTCGTAGTCGTCCTCGTCACCCGCGGCGAGGAACGCGACCCCGCCGATCGCGCCCGCGCCGGCCGCGCCGCCCCCGGCGGCGACGGGGACCCAGTTGGGGCCACCGCTCGTGCCGGTCGGCACCGGGGGCGTGGTCGGGGTCGTCGGCGTGGTCGGCGTCGTCGGCGTGCCGATCCCCGTGCCGGTCGAGATCCCGGTCCCGGTGCCAATCCCCGTCCCAGGCCCGGTGCCCGTGCCCGTCGAGGTCGCGCCCGAGGTCGTGGTTCCCGTCGTCGCGGTGCCCGTGCCCGTGCCGGTCCCCGTGCCCGTACCGGTGCCGGTGCCGGTTCCCGTGCCCGT
>JANJTH010000341.1 GCA_024711205.1 Planctomycetota bacterium
GCGCGGCCGCGCCGCCCGGGGGCGGCGACGCCGCGCCGGGCCCCGGAGGCCCCGAGGGGACGCCGGCGGGCGGCGAGGGCGACGAGGTCGGGCTCGCGCTGCTCGCCGCGGCCGACGCCGACGGGTTCGCGGTCGAGGCCCTCGAGGTCCCGCCCGGCCAGCACGGGGTGCTCCGCACGTTCCACGCCTCGGTCGGCTCGCCGGCGGCGCTCGCCGTCCGCTGGCGGCTCGGGGACCCGCGCGACCCGGCGCCGGGCCCGACCTTCCAGGCCCTCCTCCGCCGGCGCTACGTCGCGTCGCCCGGGGTCGTGAGCGATCTCGAGGACCGGGTCGCCAAGGGCCTCGAGCTGCCCAGGGCGCGCCCGCGCCGGGAGCCGTGGAGCGAGCCCTACCTCGAGCCGGTGGGCGGGCGTTAGGCTGTCCCGCGCCGCGCCCCGCCCCGGGCGCGCAGGAGTCGAGGCCCATGAGGTCGGGCGCCGCCCCGTTCGCGCTCCTCGCCGCGGCGCTCGCCGCGGGCGCCGCCGCGGGCTGGGCCCAGGAGGGGGCCGGGCCGGGCGAGGAGGGGCCCCGACCGGTCCGGCTCGCGTATCGGTTCCAGCGCCTCGCGGGGCGGACCGCGACGTACTCGATCGAGCACGAGCAGCGGGTGCTGCAGCGGGTGCAGGGGCGGCGCGCCGACGACAAGGGCGGCGGCGAGGTCGTGTCGTGGGCGCGCCAGACGACGGAGCAGGCGTTCGAGGCGAGCGGCGAGGGCGCGGCGGGGCGCGTCGACGTGACCCCCCGCCGCGTCGAGGCCCGCGTCGAGGGCGGGGGGGCGACCGCGCGCTACGACAGCGCCACGGCGGGCCCCCAGTCCGCCCCCGACGCCTTCTCGACGCTCGCGGCGCGCGTCGGCAAGACGGTCTCGCTCGACGTGACCGCGCTGGGCGAGGTGACGGGCGTGCGCGGGGTCAAGGCGACCGAGCGCGCCGCGTACCTGCGGACCTTCGTCGCGCTGCCCGACCGGCCGCTCGCGCTCGGGCGCGGCTGGGAGCGGCTCGAGCGCGAGCCCATGGCGCCGTTCGGCACGATCGCGTTCCTGTTCCGCTACGCGCTCGCCGAGGTGACCCCGGGCCAGGACGGCGCGCCCGACCGCTACCGGGTCGAGGCCACGATCCGGGCCCGCCTCGAGGACACGGTCCAGGGCGGGACGACGCAGGTCGAGCTGACCTCGCAGGACGGCCGCGGGCGGCTCGTGCTCGACGCCGACGGCCTGCTCCTCGAGAGCGAGATCGAGAGCCACCTCGAGCTCACGATCCGCAGCGCGGCCGGCGAGCAGGTCCAGCGCGTGCGGAGCAGGACGCTGCAGCGCCTCCTCGAGGTCCGCCCGACGAAGCCGTAGCGGCCCGGCCGGGGGCGCCTCCTCGCCTCCGCTCGCCGCCGTCGACGGTCGGGACGCGCGGGCCCTCCAGGGGGGCTCGAGCCTCGCCCGCCGCGCGCGCGACGACGCCCGCCGCGCGGCGGCGCTCGGCGGGCCCTCCGGCCGGGCCGCTGGCCCCCACGGCGAGGCGACGTGCGCGGCGACCCGGGGTTCGGCTAGGCTCGGGCCGGCGAGGTGCGGGGGGCGACGCCCCCGCGGCCCCCGCCGTGGGGGGCCGACATGCCGGGGGACCTCGTCTACCTCCTCGTCGACGGCGAGAACATCGACCGCACGCTCGGGCAGATCCTCGACGGCCGGCCCAAGCCCGAGCAGCGCCCGCGCTGGGAGCGCGTCCGCAGCTACGTCGAGCGGACGTGGGGGCGCGCGAGCCGCTCGCTCTTCTTCCTCAACGCCTCGCGCGGGCTCCCCGGGACGTTCATCCAGGCGCTCCGCGTCGCCGGCTTCGTCCCGATCCCGCTCTCGGGCACCCCCGACCAGAAGGTCGTGGACATCGCCGTGATCCGCACGCTCGAGGCGCTGCGCGAGCGGAAGGGCGACGTCGTGGTGGCGAGCCACGACGCCGACTTCTGCCCGGCGCTCGAGGCGCTCGCGGACGGGGAGCGCCGGCTCGGCGTGCTCGCCTTCCGCGAGTACCTGAGCGGGGGCTACGCGGAGATCCCGAAGCTCGAGGTCCTCGACCTCGAGGACGACGCCCAGGCCTTCGAGGGCGTCGCCCTCCCGCGCGTCCGCGTGATCCCGATCGACCGGTTCGACCCGGCCCGGTTCCTCTGAGGGGCACAACCTCCTCTCCTGCCAGCGCTAACGCTCGGCGCGGTGGTTTGACACCCCCGACGGCGGGGGCTATGCTCGCTGCGTGGGCGAGCACCCCCGAGCTCCTTGTTCCTCCTCGTTTTACGTGCGAGGGCGGGAGTCGTGGTTGCACCCCCCGACGCGGCCGGACGAAGGTTCGTGTGCAAGTCGGTGGAGCGGGCGCGCGTCGTTCGGACGGGCGACCCCTCCCCGGACGCACCTCGGGAGCGAACGATGAGCCTGACCGCGAGCGAGATCGAGTACGGCCGGCTGGCGATCGAGCGCCGCCTGGCGACGCGCGAGCAGGTCCGCGAGTGCGCCGAGCTCCGGACGGCGGGGCGCTCCGATCACCTCGCGAAGGCCCTCGTCTCGCGCGGCTACGTGCCCGAGCAGGCGGCGCGCAGCCTGCTCGCCGAGCTCTCGGTCCGTCCCCCGGGCGGCTCGGGCTTCGGCGCCCCGGGCGGCTCGGGCTTCGGCGCCCCGGGCGGCTCGGGCTTCGGCGCCCCGGGCTCGGGCTTCGGCGCCCCGGGCTCGGGCTTCGGCGCCCCGGGCGGCTCGGGCTTCGGCGCCCCGGCGCCCGGCTACGCGCCGCCGACCGCCTCGCACGGGCCGAACGGGACGCACGGCTACGGCCAGACCGCGGCCTACGGCCCCAACGGGTCGCACGGCCACGCGCCCGCCGCCCCGTACGGGCCGGGCGGGGCGCCCGGCTACGCGCCGCCGACCGCCTCGCACGGGCCGCACGGTACGCACGGCTACGGCCCCGGCGGGTCGCACGGGTTCGCGGGGGCCGCCGCCCCCACCGGCAGCGGGCCGGCGCTCGAGCTCCCGCAGAACCTCGCGCCCGACGACCCGATCGCCCACGCCATGAGCGTGCGCCAGAACGCCGACGGCACGACCGAGACGG
Organism: Planctomycetota bacterium; assembly: GCA_024711205.1. Taxonomy (GTDB): domain Bacteria; phylum Planctomycetota; class J058; order J058; family J058; genus JANJTH01. The sequence goes on from JANJTH010000341.1 coordinate 3,117, forward strand.
TGTTCGGCCCCTACGACATCCTGGGCGAGATCGCGCGCGGCGGCATGGGCATCGTCTACCGCGCCCGGCAGCGGAGCCTCAAGCGCATCGTCGCGCTGAAGATCATGAAGGAGGGCGAGAACGCCTCCGAGAAGCAGATCCGCCGCTTCAAGCGCGAGACGGAGGCAGCCGCCAAGCTCCAGCACCCGAACATCGTCGCGGTCCACGAGGTCGGCTGCCACGAGGGCTTCCACTACTTCACGATGGACCTGATCGAGGGCGACCCCCTCGACGCGATCGTGAAGCGCGGCGAGAAGCTGCCCGTCGAGCGCGTGCTCCAGGTCGTCCACGAGACGGCCCAGGCGATCCACTACGCGCACGGCAAGGGGATCATCCACCGCGACCTGAAGCCCGCGAACGTCATGCTCGACACGGACGGGCACCCGAAGGTCACCGACTTCGGCCTGGCCAAGAACGTCGACCACAAGTCCATGCTCACGCGCACGGGCGCGGTCGTCGGCACGCCGTTCTACATGCCGCCCGAGCAGGCGCGCGGCGACGTCGACATCGACCACCGCGCCGACGTCTACGCGCTCGGCGTGATCCTCTACGAGCTGCTCACGCTCAAGCTCCCCTTCCACGGGGAGACGACCATGGAGGTCTACCACAAGATCCTCGAGGAGGAGCCGCTCCCGCCGCGCAAGCACGACTCGCGGATCAACGCGGACGTCGAGACGATCATCCTCAAGTCCATGGACAAGGACCCGGCGCGCCGCTACCAGACGGCGCTCGAGCTGTCCGAGGACATCCAGCGCTACCTCGCGGGCGACCCGATCAAGGCGCGCCCGCTCGGGCCGATCGGGCTCGCGCTCAAGTGGGCCAAGAAGAACTCGGCCATGGTCGGGGTGGGCGCGCTCTCGGTCGCGATCATGGGCCTGTTCCTGTTCGGGGTCGTGTGGAAGTTCCGGAGCGACCGCGCGGTCGAGTTCGAGGCCAGCCGCCGGCAGGAGTGGGACTTCTTCACGACCGAGGCGGGCAACGAGCTCGTGAAGGCCCGCTCGCAGATCGCGTCGGGCAGCGCCCGCCGCAAGGACCGGGACCCCGACGGCGCGCTCGTCGACCTGGGCGAGGCGGTGCGCCTGCTCGACGCGCTCCCGCTCCTCTGCGGCGACTTCACGCAGTTCAACACGCGCGAGGCCCTGGAGGGCTACCTGGTCGAGAAGCGCCCGGAGCTCGCCGCGGTCCACCGCGAGGCCTACCTCGAGATGGGCCGCGCGCTCGTCGACAAGGGCGACCCGGCCAGCCTCGCCGAGGCGATCGCGCGGCTCGAGAAGGGGCTCGCGCACGACGACGGCGCGCCCGACGCGCTCTCGCTCCGGCTCGAGATCGGGCGGGTCCAGGCGCTCCAGGGGCGCCACGCGGACGCGCTCGCGACCTTCGCGGCCGTCCTCGAGCGAGACCCCGAGCACGTGGACGCGCGGCTCGAGACGGGGCGCGTCCACCACCTCGCGGGGGTCTGGGACCAGGCCCTCGCCGCGTACGGCCAGGTGATCGAGCGGGCGACGAAGCCGTGGCGGGCGCACCTCCTGCGCGGGCAGACGCTCGCCGCGCTCGGCCGCCACGAGGAGGCGTTCCTCGACTTCGACCGCGTGCTCGAGATCAAGGACGACCTGTTCGAGGGCTACGTGTGGCGCGGCCGCGCGCACCAGGCGCTCGCGCGCTGGGGCGACGCGCAGGAGGACCTGACCGAGGCGATCGACCTGAACCCGTCGCTCCCCGAGGGCTACCACTACCGCGCCGAGCTCTACGCCGCCCAGCACAAGCACGCCGAGGCGATCAAGGACTACGAGGTCGCGATCTCGCGCTCGGCGCAGTTCTACCCGGCCTACCTCGGGCTCGGGCGCGCCTACGAGTGGGTCCTCGACTACGAGCGGGCGCGCCAGCAGTACGACGACGTGGTGGCGGCCGCGGGGCGGGACGCGGCCGCGGCGGCCCCCGCGGCCTACGCGGCGCTCGGGCGGCTGCTCCTCGCCCAGGCCGACCCGCTCGAGTGCGAGCTCGAGGTCGAGGAGCGGCTCCGCGTCGCGGGCGCGAGCGCCGACGGGGCCCTCGGCCCGCCGCCCCCGCTCGCGAAGCTCCGCGCCGAGGCGCAGGCGCTCCGCGAGGCGCGCCTGCGCGAGGCGCGCACGGCGCTCTCCCGCGCGCTCGAGCTCGACGCGAAGCTCGTCCCCGGGCTGCTCGGGCGGGCCTCGCTCGCGCTGGTCGAGGGGGACGCGCCGGCGGCCAAGGCCCCCCTCCTCGCGGCGCTGGCCGCGCTCGCGGAGCGGCCCCATGGCGCCAAGGCCGGGGGGGAGCAGGCCACGGATGGGGCGGCCGAGGCCGCCGACGACGACGGGGAGTGGGAGGACCGCTCGGGGTGGGGCTCGGCGGAGACGGAGCAGGCGCAGGGCGACCCCGAGCTCGCGCAGGTCCACGCGCTGCTCGGGCTCGTCGCGCTCCGCGAGGGCAAGCGGCAGGACGCGCGTGGGGCCTTCCAGCGGGCGATCGAGGCCTCCGGGGCCAGCACGCTCGCCCACGCGGGCCTCGCCCACGTGGCGCTCCTCCAGGGCGACGAGGCGCGCGCGCGGGAGGCGTTCGTCAAGGCGCGCCGCCTCGCCGCCGAGGGGCGCGACGAGGTCGGCTTCTTCTACCAGGAGGGGCTGCGCTTCGTCGGGCTGGCCTCGCGCTCGAAGAAGCCGGAGTACTACAAGCAGGCCCGCCAGTGCTTCGCGCGCGTCGCGCTGCTCGACCCCCTCCACGCCCTGGCCTGCCTGGACCGGGCCCGGCTCTCGACCGAGTGGTCGGCCTACGGGCCCGCGGTCGCGCTCGCGGAGCAGACGGTCGAGGTCGACCCCACCCTCTACGAGGGGCACGAGCTGCTCGGGTTCCTGTTCGCGCGCCAGCTCCCCGTCGAGCGGGACCCGGCGACGGGCCGCCCCGAGCACCTGCGCGACGCGGACCGCGCGGTCCGGCACTTCGACCGCGCGATCGAGGTGGCGGCCTCGCCGGAGGTCGCGGCCGAGGCCCGCCACGGGCGCGCGCTCGCCCGGCTCCTCGAGGCGGAGGCCGCGCCGGACCCGGGCCCCGCGCTGACCCGGGCGCGCGAGGACCTCCTGGCGGCGATCGCCTGGATCCCGCGCACCTTCAAGGACGCCGACCCGCGCCGGATCAGCCAGTCGATCGCGTGGCTCGAGCGGCTCGCCGAGGTCGAGGGGCGCCGGGGCGACGAGGCGGCCAAGGCCGAGGCCCTGGCCCGCGTGGGCGCCGTCCGCGCGGAGGCCCGGAAGGCGGCCGAGGAGGCGCTGAAGCAGGGCAACGCGCTGCGGGACCGGCTCAACTACTCGGACGCGATCAAGCAGTTCGACCGCGCGATCGAGCTCGATCCGGAGTTCAGCGCCGCGTTCTACGAGCGCGGCACCTGCTACCTGAAGATCGGCAACTTCGTGCCGGGGATCCTCGACTTCTCGCGGGCCCTCGAGCTCGACCCGCGGATCGCGGACCAGGTCTACAACAAGGTCTACCAGATCTCCTACGTCGTCGACCTGAACCGGGTGATCACGGAGCTGAACAAGATCGTCTCCGACCACCCGAACGTGTCCTACGTCGTGTTCCTGCGCGGCTTCTTCTACGTCGCCAAGACCGAGTTCAAGAAGTTCGAGCGCGAGGACCTCGACCGCGGGATCGCCGACTTCGACCGCTGCCTCGAGCTCAACACGACCCACGTCACGGCGCTGCTCTACCGCGGGTTCCTCTTCTACAAGATGGCCGCGCTCGAGCAGGGCGAGGCCCGCCAGCGCTGCTACGACACGGCGCTCGAGAACTACCACCACGCGCTCCGGCTCGACCCCGTGTCCGGGATCAGCCACTACCTCCAGTCGCTGCTCGCCTCGGTCATGTCGACCGAGGAGGGGCTCAGCGACGAGGAGCGGGCCGCCCGCCGCAAGCACGCGCTCGACGAGCTCAAGACGTCGTTCGAGTGCGACTTCAAGGGCTACGAGCGGATCAAGACCGAGAAGGGCTTCGACCCGATCCGCAACGAGCCGCGGTTCACCGAGCTCATGCGAGGAAAGTGAGCCGCACGCCTTGGCGCAGCTGATCATCGTCGAGGGCGAGAACCGCGGGAAGTCCTTCGAGCTCAAGCGACCGCTCGAGTCCCTCGGGCGCGCGCCGGACAACTCGATCGTCGTGAACGACCGGCGGGTCTCCGCGAACCACGCCGAGATCCAGCGGACCAAGGCGGGCTACGAGCTGCGCAACCTCGACCGCTCGAAGGCGATCCTCGTCAACGGCGAGGTGTTCAAGGCCACGCGCCTCCAGCACGGCGACTGGATCACGATCGCCGACACGACCTTCGTGTTCTCGGAGGACTCCGAGCCGCAGCTCGACCGCGTGGAGCTGCAGTCGATCGACACCGACGACCTGCTCCGCAGCCAGATCCACGGCCGGCGCAAGCAGTTCGAGGACGCCGAGTCGGTGATCGAGTCGCTCGACCGGAGCGGCGCGGTCGACGCGCGGCTCAAGGTGCTCCTGCGGCTCGTCAACCGGCTGAGCGCGACGCTCGAGCTCCAGCGGCTCTGCGAGAAGCTCGCGGACGAGCTGCTCGAGACCTTCGACGCCGACCGCGTGCTCGTGCTGACCATGGAGGACGAGCGGCGCCTGCGGCCCACGGCCTCGCGCTTCCGCAGCGAGCGCGCCGAGCAGGACCACCAGCCCTCGCGCACGGTGATCCGGGAGGTGCTCAACACGAAGGAGGGCGTCCTCTGCACGGACGCCGGCGACGACGAGCGGTTCCTCTCCGGGAAGTCGATCGCCGACAGCAACATGCGCTCGTTCCTCTGCGTCCCGTGCGTCTACCAGTCGCGGGTCGTCGCGATCGTGCAGGTCGACAGCTCGCGCGAGCGCACGTACCGGGAGGAGGACCTCGACCTGCTGTCGGGGATCGCCCAGTTCGTCGCGGTCCTGATCGAGAACTGCAAGGTCTACCGCAAGGGCCGCGAGTACAACCAGTCGCTGTTCCACCTCTCGCGCGCGACCCAGCGCCTCTCGAGCTTCCTCGACCGCGAGCTGCTCCTGCGCGAGGTCAGCCAGTCCGTCACGCGGCTCCTCTCCTGCTCGAAGGCCGGGATCCTCCTGCTCCAGGACGACGGGCGGCTGCGGCTCGAGAGCGTCCAGGGCATGACGAAGGAGGTGTGGGCGAGCATCAAGGCCGGCGAGCTCGGCGATCGGTTCTGCCGCAAGGTGATCGAGGAGGGCCGGCCGCTCCTCGTGCAGGACATCCGCGAGCTCGGCTACGAGCCGAACCCGCGCTACGCGACCCGCTCGTTCCTGATCGCGCCGATCGTCTCGAAGACCCAGCTCCCCTCGGGCGAGGAGCAGACGAAGGTGCTCGGCGTGATCACGGTGACCGACAAGAGCGAGTCGCGCGGGGGGTCGCGCACCTTCTCGGGTCACGACCAGAAGATCCTCGACATCCTGGCCGGGCAGCTCGCGATCGCGCTCAAGAACGCCGAGCTGTACGAGAAGGCGACGGTGGACGGGCTGACCAGGGTCTACCTGCGCCGCCACTTCGAGCAGCGGCTCGAGGAGAACCTGCGCGACTGCCAGGCGACCGCGACGCCGCTCTCGCTCCTGATCCTGGACATCGACCACTTCAAGCACACGAACGACACCTACGGCCACCAGGCCGGCGACGAGGTCCTGCGCGGCGTCGGCGCGCTCCTCAAGAAGCAGGTCCGCCCGACGAGCGACACCGTGGCCCGCTACGGGGGCGAGGAGTTCACGGTGATCCTGCCGGGGGCCGACGGCGCGCTCGCGGCGAAGGTCGCCCAGCGGATCCTCCGGGCCATGGAGGAGGAGCGGTTCGAGATCGGGGACGGCCAGGTGATCCAGAAGACCGTCTCGATCGGGGTCGCCACCGTCATGCCCGGGGAGGCGCGCGAGACGCCGGCCCGCCTGCTCAAGAAGGCCGACTACGCGCTCTACGAGGCCAAGGAGACCGGGCGCAACCGCTGCGTCCGCTGGACCGACGAGCTCCTGGCGAAGATCCGCCGGACCGCCAGCACGCGGGTCCGCAAGCCGGAGGACGGCGCCGCGGAGTAGGCCCGAGCCTGGCCGGCCGCCCCCTGCGCCGTCAGCGCCCGCGCAGGAGCTGGAGCTCCCGGCCGGACTCGACGCCGACCACGAGGTCCTGGTCCCCGTCGCGGTCGACGTCGCCCGCGGCGAGCGCCCCCGGGGCGAGCCCGTCGAGCGTGCCCGCGGCCTGGGGCGCGCCGAACGTGAACGCGCCGGGCGCGGTGCACGGGAGGGCCACGACCCCGCCCGGCGAGGCCCGCGTCCCCACGAGGTCGAGGTCGCCGTCGCGGTCGAGGTCGACCGCGGCGAGCGCGCGGAGCGGCGCCGCCGCGCGCAGGCCCTGGCTCGAGAAGGTCCCGTCGCCGAGGCCGCGGAGCACCTGCGCGGACGCCTGGTCCGAGCTCGCGACGACCACGTCGAGCCGGCCGTCGCGGTCGAGGTCCGCCACGACGAGGGCGCTCGGCGTCCCCAGCCCGGCGTCGAGCGCGAGCACCTGCGGCGGGCCCAGGCCGAGCCCGCCCACCGCGCGCCGGACCTCGAGCGAGGCGGGCGCGCGGTGGAGCACGACGACGTCGGGGCGCCCGTCGCGGTCGAGGTCGCCCGTCGCGAGGGCGACGGGTGCGCCGCTCACGAGGTAGCGGTCGACGGCCTGCGCGGATGCGAGCCCCGCGCCCTGGCCGCGGAGGAGCTGGAGCGTCTGCGTCGCGGGCTCGAGCACGACGGCGTCGAGCCGGCCGTCGCGGTCGAGGTCCGCGAGCGCGACGGCGGAGGGGTCGCCGTCGGCCAGGAGCGCGCTCGAGGTCGCGAGCGCGAAGGTCCCGTCGCGCTGCCCGCGCAGGACGTCGACGCGGTCGGGGTTCGTGAGCGCGACCACGAGGTCCGGCGCGCCGTCGCGGTCGAGGTCGCCCACGGCCGCCCCGCCGGGCGGGCCGGCGAGGACGAACGGCGCCGGGCAGGTGAAGCTGGCCCCGGCGCCCGCGAGCCGCCACACCTCGACCCGGCCCTCCCGCGTGACGGCCACGGCGTCGAGGTCGCCGTCGACGTCGAGGTCCGCGAGGAGCACGGTCAGGGGCCGGCCGTCGCCCGGCAGGCGGGCCGGGCCGGACAGGCCCGCCGTCCCGCCGTTCGTCCGCCCGTCGCCGCGCAGGACCGCGACGTTCCCCGAGGCCGCGAACGCCAGGTCGAGGTCGCCGTCGCGGTCGACGTCGCCCGCGGCGCCCTCGGTCGGGTCGGACCCGGCCGCGTACGGGCTCGCCCCCGCGGGCGGAAACACCGTCGTCCCGTCGCCGCGCAGGGCGACGAGGCCGTCGGTCGTGCCCGCGTGGGGCACGGCCAGGTCGAGCCGGTCGTCGCCGTCCCAGTCGCCCAGGACGAGGCTGCGCGGCCCGTCGGGCGGGGACCCGAGCGGCGGCACGGGCGACGGGTCCTGCGCGCCGCCCGCGGGCGTGAGCCCGCCCGACCCGCCCCGGAGCGCGTGGACCTCCTCGGCCGCCTGCCGGAGCGCGAGCACGTCGGGGTGCCCGTCGCGGTCGAGGTCGCCCGCGGCGAGCGCCGCGAGGCCCGCGCCGACCGCGTCGACGTCCGTGAGGGCGAGCGTCGTCCCGTCGCCGCGGGCCCAGCGGACGTCCCCCGCGGCGTCGGTCAGCACGACGTCGACGACCCCGTCCCGGTCCACGTCGACGGCCACGAGCCGGACGGGCGCGGCCGGGAGCGCGACCGAGACGGCCGCCCCGAGGCTCCCCGCCCCGTCGTTGGCGCGCAGGCGCAGGGCCGGGCCCGTCCCGTCCCCGAGCACGAGGTCGAGGTCGCCGTCGCGGTCGAGGTCGACGAGCGCCGCCGACGTCCAGTCCGCGCCCGCCTCGTCGATCTGCTGGGTCGGGTTGCTCGGGAGCCCGCCCGCCCCGTCGTTGCGGTAGACGTTCACGCGCGACCCGTGAACCGCCACGACGTCGGGCCAGCCGTCCCGGTCGAGGTCGCCCACGAGGAGGCGCCGCGCCCCCGGCTGGGCGGCCGCCGGGAAGAGGGCGGCCGCCCCGAACCCGCCCGCGCCGTTGCCCGGGAGCGCCTCGAGGCGGCCGTCGCCGCGGAGGACGAGCAGGTCGAGGTCGCCGTCGCGGTCGAGGTCGGCGAGCGCGACCGCGAGCGCCGTCCCGCCGCCCACGGAGAGGCTCGAGGGCGCCCCGAACAGCGCCGTGGCGTGCCCGAGCGTCTGGGGCTCTCCGGCCACGCAGGGCCCCCGGACGCCGACGGCGCCGCTCACGGCCCCGATCGCGCTCAGGTCGCCCGGGGCGTCGACGCGCAGGCGCGCGGTCGTGCCCGCGGGCGCGCCCCCGGCCACGTCGAGCGTGAGCCAGAGGTCCACCGTCCCGCTCGCCACGACGGCCACGGAGAGCCCGCCGAGGGCGACCGCGCCGTCGTCGGCCGGGAAGGCGATCGGGCCTGCCAGCGCCGTGTCCGCGGCGCTCGAGAACGTCCCGTCCCCGTCGTCGCGCCACAGGCGCAGCGAGAGCGCCGTCGCGTCGGGCGCCGAGCCCGAGACCGCGACGGTCAGGCCGGTGAGGGTCACGGCCTCGGCCGCGTCGGCGACCACGCGCAGGCCGAGGGCCGGGGCCACGGACGACGGCAGCGGCGCGATCGTCGCGGCGCCTGGCGACCCCGGCGCGCGCGAGACGGTCAGCCCGCCCGCGACGACGAGCGTCCGGCCCGAGACGGGCAGCGCGCCCGTCACGCTCTGCCCCGCGCCCAGGGCCAGCGCCTCGACCCGCGGCGCGAGCGTGTGCCCGGCCAGGAGCCCCGGCGGCGCGGCGAGGTCGATCACCACGAGCCAGGTCTGCGCGGTCCCGGCCGCGATCGTCGCCGTGACCGGCACCTGCGCCAGCCCGTCGTCGGCGGGGAACGGGCTCGCGAGCCGGGCGAGCTCGAGGTCGCCCTCGCCCACGGCGCCGTCGCCGTCCTGGTCGCGCACGAGCGCGACCGCCGCGACCGCCGCCGCGTCGTCGGCCGTGCCCTGCGCGCGCACGTCGACGCGCTGGACGCTCACGGCGGCCTGGGCGGACGCCGTGAGCCGGAGCTGGGAGACGACCCGCCAGCGCTCCCCCGCGCGCACGGCCAGGGTCCCGGCCGGGTTCGCGGGCCCCGCCTGCACGTCGAGCTCCGGCCCGGCGACCGTGAGCGTCCCGCCCGTCTGGGGCAGCCCGCTCACCGACACGGCCGCCCCGCCCGTGGCTTCGACCTCGACGTCGCCCGCGAGCGCGCGCGCGAAGTACGTCTCCCCGGGCGTCGCCTGCGTCGCGCCGGTCAGGTCGTAGCTCACGAGCAGGTCGAGCGACCCGCCGGCCGGGATCGACTCGGAGAGCCCGCCGAACGTGGCCGCCCCGTCGTCCGCGAAGTAGGCCGCGAGCGCCACGGCCGTGTCGGCCGCGGTCAGGCTCCCCACGGGCGCCACGTCGCGCCACAGGCGCACGAACCGCACGTCGGTCGCCTCGTTGCCCGTGCCGCCCCCGTGGACCGTGAGCTGCCGGAGCGTGGCCGCCCCGGCGCCCGTCGTCTCGGTCAGGCGCAAGGCGAGCAGCGCGGCGTCCGTCGCGTCGGGCGTGACGCTCCGGCTCGCGACGGGGGCCACCTGGGACGCCGCCACGGCGGGCGGGGGGGCGCCGAGCGCGTGCGTCGCCCCCTGGGCCGGCGGCCCCACGAGCTGGGCCGAGAGCCCCGAGCTCGTCCCCGCGCCCGCCACGCCGCCCGCGTCGACGCGCGCCGCGAGCGTCGCCCCGGCCGGGGCCCCGGCGGCCAGGTCGTAGACGACGAGCAGCCGGCGGGTCTCCCCGGCCGCGAGCGTGAGCAGCGGCGCGCCCGAGAAGGTCGCCTGGCCGTCGTCCCCCGAGAACGTCGTCGTGCCGCCCAGGAGCGCGTCGCTCGCGTCGAGCGCCCCGAGCGCGCCCGCGCCCTCGACGTAGAGCCGGACGCCGGTCACGGCCGCGGCGTCGTTCGCGGTCCCGCTCGCCCGCACGACGACCTGGGACACCGCGACGGCCTCGCCCGGGCCCGCGTCGAGCCGGACCTGGAGGACCGGGACCCCGGTCGCCGCCGGCGTGAGCGTCGTGGCCGCCGGGGACTCGGCGCCGAGCGTCGCGTCGAGCCGGGCGCGGCGCAGCGTGAGCAGCCCGCCCACGACGGGCGCGCCGCCCACCGGGAGCGCCTGCCCCGAGAGGACCCCCGCGGCCGTGACCCCGCCCGGGAGCACGCGCGCCCGGAGCGTCTGCCCGTGCAGCCCCTGCCCCGCGAGGCGGTAGCGGACGAGCAGGTCGGCGCTCTGGCCCGCGGCGAGGTCCGCGGGCAGGAGCCCCCCCGGGGCCGAGAACACGAGCGGCGCGTCGTCGCCGGGGAACGCCCCGGTCGCGAGCACCGGCTCGCCGCCGTCCACCTGCCCGTCGCCGTCCTGGTCGAGCACGAGGTCGACGCCCTGGACGGCGGCGGCGTCGTCGGCCGAGCCGTCGGGCGCCACGACGAGCGACGTCACGCGCACGGCCTCGCCCGGGCCGGCCGTGAGCCTGACCTGGAGCGCCGGGGCGTCGCTCGCGTTCGCGAGCGGGCTCGCCGCGGGCGGCGGGCTCGGGCCCTGGAGCAGCGCCAGGCTGCCGCGCACGGTGATCGTCCCGCCCGCCACCTGCGCGAGCCCCTGGGGCAGCGCGAGCCCCGAGGTCTTGCCCGTCGCCGTGACCTGCCCGGTCAGCTCGGCGCGGAACGTCGCCCCGCCCGGGGTGGCCGCGGCCAGGTCGTAGACGACGAGCCACGTCTCCTGTGCGCCCGGCGCGAGCTCGCGCGTGAAGCCGCCCAGGGCGGCCGTCGCGTCGTCGGCGCCCCACGTGAACGGCCCCGCCAGCGCCGCCTCGCCCGCGCCGGCCTGGCCGTCCTGGTCGGCGTCCACGACGACGCGCACCGACGCGACGTGCGCGCCGTCGTCGCCGCCGCCGGCCGCGCGGAGCCCGAGCCCGGTCACGACGACCGGCTCGGCCGGGCCCGCCGTGACGACGACCTGCAGCGCGGCGACGCCCGTGGCGCCCGGGCTCGCGGTCCGCGCTCCGCTCTGCGGGCCGGCCGCCGCCGTCAAGCTCGCGCGGGCCACGGTCAGCGTCGGACCCGGCGCGAGCGGCGGGCCCAGCGGGGCGATCGGCTGGGCCGAGGTCACGCCGCGGGCCGAGAGGTCGCCGGCCGTCGCGAGCCGCGCCTGGAGCGTCGCCGCGTCGGGGGCCTGTCCGGACAGGTCGAGCGTGACGAGCCAGCGCTCGATCGCGCCCGGCGGGAGCGTCCGGCCCACGCCCTCGAACACGAGCAGCCCGTCGTCGCCCGTCGGCGCCTGCGCTTGCTGGAGGAGCTGGTCCGCGCCGCCCACGGCCCCGTCGCTGTCGGCGTCGAGCCACAGGCGCCCCCGCTGCACGTCGCGCGCGTCGTCGGCCGTGCCCGCGAGGCGCAGCGCGAGGCGGTCGACGACGACCGCCTCGGCCGACGACGCGCGCAGGTCGAGCTGGAGCGCCCGCAGGCCGCTCGCGTTCGGCAGCGCGGTCGCGGCGGGCAGCGCGGCCGGCCCCGCGCGGACGGTCAGCGTCCCCGTCGTCGAGATCGTCTTCGTCCCGGTCCCGGCGGGCGCGCCGAACACGGGCGTCCGGCGCGTCTCGCCCGCCACGACGGTCGTCGCCTCGACGTCGTCGGCGCCGATCGCCTCGAGGCGGAACGTCGCGCCGTCCGGCGCGCTCGCGGGCGTCGTGACGACGGCGAGCAGGTCCACGGGGACGCCGGCGGGGAGCCCCAGCGCGAGCCCGTCGAACGCGACCGGCCCGTCGTCCCCCTGCGGGGCCCCCGACCCGAGCTGCGGCTCGCCCGGGTCGAGCAGCCCGTCCCCGTCGAGGTCGTGGTGCAGCCGCACGAGCGCGAGCGTCGCGTCGTCGAGCGTGCCGCGCCCGCGCAGGACGAGCCGGCGCAGCGTCGAGTCGCGCGTGGCCGTCAGGCGGAGCTGCCCCGCGACGAACGTCACGCCGCGGCCCTCGGTCGAGTCGCCCGCGTCCGCGGGCCCGCGCGCGAGGAGCAGGTCCGCGCCCTCGGCGAACAGCACGACCGTGCCCCGGCGCGAGCGGTCGGACTGCGCGAGGAGGGCCGTCGCGGCCGCGGGGACCGCGTAGCCGCAGCCGAGCGAGGCGAGCGCCGTCGCCCCGGCGACGGCCGCGCGCGCGCGGCGGCGCC
>JANJTH010000368.1 GCA_024711205.1 Planctomycetota bacterium
GCGGCCGGCGACCGCCGCCGTCGGCGCGGTCCCCGCGGGCGAGCCCGCGCCCGCGCGCCCGGTGCCGGCGCTCCCCGCCGACGACCCGACCCTCGAGGCGTGGCGCGCGGCGCTGCTCGCGCACGTGTCGGGGGTGATGGCGGGCGTCGCGGGCGTCGCGGAGGGCCCCGGGCACGGGTTCGACGTGAGCTGGGGCGTCACGACCGAGGGCGAGCCGCACCACCGCGTCTACGCGCGCGTGCTGGGCGACCTCGACGTCGGCGAGGCGCGCGCCACGGTCGGGGCGGCGCGCGCGGTCTTCGACCGCGAGAAGGGGATCTGGGAGAAGGAGGTCACGTTCGTCGTCGTGGCCCGGCGCCTCCGCGACGCGGAGCAGGTGCTCTGGTCGTTCAAGTCGTTCTCCATGGGCTGGTGGCGGCGCCGGCGCATGGTGCTCCTCGACGTCGCCAACGACCGGCTCTACGCGACGGAGCTGGGCTGCGACCCGCACGGCAACCCGCTCAAGCGGGCCGTGCTCGACGCGCTGCGCGACGGCGTCCGCGTCGTGGCGCCGCCCGCGGACCCGTCGGCGCTCGCCGGGCGCGGGCAGCGCCGGTCCGTGCGGGGGACGGCCTGGGGGGTGGCGCTCGCGCTCCTCATGGCGACGGGCCTGGTCGGGAGCGCGCTCGCGATCGACTTCGCGAGCCGCAAGGCCCGCAAGCGCTGCGGCGCGAGGCAGGCCATCCCGACGCACGTGGACCTCGGCGGCGCCATCACGCTCGAGGCGACCACGCGGGCGGCGAGCGGGCTCGTCGAGGGCTCGGCCCTCGACCCGACGACCGGCCTGTCGCAGGCGGTCGCCGAGGCCCTCCGGCGCCACGAGGCGCTCCTCGCCGCGCCCGCCACGCCCGAGCCCGCGCCGGCGCCGGAGGCCCGGCCCGAGGGCCCGCCCGCGCGCGAGGCGTTCCTGCCCGAGGAGCCGCGCGCGCCGCGCTACTTCTGAGGGCCGGACGCCGGCGGCGGGGCGGCGCCCCTCCGCCGGCTCACTTCACGGCGACGACGTAGGCGAGCCAGGCGTCCTCGTTCTCGGCCGACGTCCGGAGCCGGTAGACGCCGTCGCCCTCGCCCTCGGGGGTCGTCCCCTCCCAGTAGGCCTCGGTCACGCGGAAGCCGGCCTCCTCGAGGAGCTCGCGCACCTCGGGGATCGTCCACAGCCGCCACGAGTAGGTGAACGCCCGCCGGAGCTCGCTCTTGTCGGGGAAGCGGAAGTGGATGTGGCAGACGGACCGGTTCGTGATCGCGTCGTAGTGGGCCTGGTCCCACACGTAGTCGAACGCGCCGTGGTCCGTGACCTCCTCGCCCATGCGCTGGGCGTCGGGGCCGCCGTAGAGGTCGAGCACGAGGAGGCCCTCGTCCTGGAGCCCGGCCCGCGCGACCTCGAAGTAGCGGCGCAGCGCGGGGCGCGTGTCGAACAGGAAGTAGGAGAAGTTCTGGGCGAGCACGACCTCGACCTTGGGCTCGCGCGGCTCGAGGACGTCGCCCTGGATCAGGTGCAGGCGCTCGCGCTGCCCCGGGTCGAGGAGGCGCTCGGCGTTGTTCTTCTTCCCCCAGGCGAGCGGCTCGGGGTCGAGGTCGACGCCCCAGGCCACGTTCTCGCGGTGCCGGCGGACCCAGTGGCAGGCCGTGTTGGCGGCCGCGCAGAAGTCCTCGCGCAGGAGGCGCGGCGCGCGCCCGAACCGCTTCTTGAACACGCGCGTGACGAAGTTCAGGTCGGCGTCGGGCTCCTGCACGGCCCGCTGGTAGAGGAGGTACTTGTCGGCCTGCGACGCCATGGTCTGGCGCTTCGCCCGGGCCGGCTTCGTCCTGGCCTTGCGGGCGCCGCGCGCCTTCGCCTCGCCGCTCCGCTGCGTCCCCCCAGCCGCCACGCTCGCCTCCGTCCGCCCCGGGCCGAGGGGCCAGGGCGGCGCGTTATAGCAGCGACGGCGGCGCGGGGCGCGGGTCGCCGGGTGGCCCGGGCCGGCGCGACGGCGTATGCTCGGGCCCGTGCTCGACGACGAGGAGATCCTGCTGGCGCGCCTCGCGATGGGGCGGTCCTGGCTCGCGCGCGAGGACGCGCTCCGCCTCGCCGAGCGCGTCCGGGCCTCGGGCCGGGTCGGCCGGCGCGAGCGGCTCGGCTCCACGGCCGTCCGGCTCGGCTTCCTCGAGCGCCGGCAGGTCGACGAGCTCGAGCGCGTGCTCGCGCAGGGCGCGCTCGTCTGTCGGGGGACCTGCGGCCAGCGGCTCCCGCTGCGTGGGCTCCCCGCGGCGTCGGCGCGCCAGTGCGAGCGCTGCGGCGGGCCGCTCTACGTCGCGCGCGCCCTCGACGCGGTCGCCGCGGCCGAGGAGCCGGACGACCCCGAGCTCCAGGGCAGCCGGACGCTGCTCGAGCTCGACGTCGCGGGGCTCGTGGGCGCCGGCGCGTCGGGCCCGGCGCCCGCGAGCCCCGCGCCGGCGCCCGCCCCCGGGCCACCGCCGAGCGACGAGGCGACGCTCGAGTGCGACGCGCCGCCGGTCTCCGGCCTGCCGTCCAGGGGGGCCGCCGAGGCCGGCGACGACGAGGACGAGCTCGTCGACGCCGACCGCACCTGGACGACCTCACCCGCGCAAGGCGAGGAGTTCGTGCCGTTCCGGCTCGGCCAGGGCCTCGAGGTCCTGGCGCCGATCGGCAGGGGCGGCATGGGGAGCGTCTACCGCGCGCGCGCCGCCGACGGGCGCACCCTCGCCGTGAAGATCCTCACGGCGCGGGCCGCGCCCGACGTGATCGCCCGGTTCACGCGCGAGGTCCAGCTCTCGGCGAGCCTCGCGCACCCGAACATCGTGCGCGTGCACCTGACCGGCGTCGTCGAGCAGGGGCCGGACGCGGGCAAGCCCTACTTCGCCATGGACTACGTCGCGGGCCGCGACCTGGCGGCCTGGGCGGCCGAGCGGCGGCGGACACCCGCCGAGTGCGTGGCGATGGTCGCGGTCCTCTGCGCGGCCATGGAGCACGCCCACGCGCGCGGCGTCGTGCATCGCGACATCAAGCCGGCCAACGTCCTCGTCGCCCGCGACGGCGACCGCCCGGTCCTGTGCGACTTCGGGCTCGCGCGCTACCGCGCCGAGGTCCAGGACCTGACCAAGACGGGCGACATCCTGGGCACGCCGAGCTACATGCCGCCCGAGCAGGCCATGGGCAAGCGCCACCTGATCGGCCCGCCGACCGACGTCTACGCGCTCGGCGCCGTGCTCTACCACCTGCTCACGGGGCACCCGCCCTTCCTGGGCGCGTCCGCGTTCCTGACGATCGCCAAGGTCATGCGCGAGCCCCCAGAGCCCCCCTCGCGCTCGAACCCCGAGGTCTCCCCCGCGCTCGAGGCGGCCGTGCTCAAGGCCCTGGCGAAGAACCCGGTCGAGCGCTTCCCGACGTGCGGCGACCTCCGCGCCGCGATCGAGGCCGCCGTCGGCGCGCGGGCCTGACCCGTCCCCCTCGCGGGGTCGCGGGCGCCGACCCGCGCGTGAGCGGACCCTCCCCGCTCGCCGGGCGTCGAGCGCACGGCGGCGGGGAGGAGGAGCGGGCGGCCTGTAAGCCGGGTCCTGTCCCTCCCTCGCGGGAGGTGGCGACCATCCATCTGGGGCCGCCCTCGCGGACGGCCTCGAGCGGCCTACCCGGGGGTCGAGCGAGGCGGGCCGCCTCATCCCCCCTGTTTGGCCTTGCTTCGGGTGGGGTTTGCCATGCCGGCGACGTCACCGCCGCCGCGGTGCGCTCTTACCGCACCGTTTCACCCTTACCGGGCGGCCGGTCGCCCGGCCGCCAGGCGGTCTGTTCTCTGTTGCACTTTCCCTGGGATCGCTCCCGGTGGCCGTTAGCCACCACCCTCGCCCTGTGAAGCCCGGACTTTCCTCCGCCGGCGCGCGCGCCGGCGACGGTCGCCCGGCCGCCCGCTCCACCCGAGAGGATCCCATGCCCCGTCGCCGCTGTCACGGCGCGCGTGCTAGGGTCGCGCGGACCCGCGCCGGGCCCCGGCGAGGCGAGCGGCAGGAGGTCGAGATGGGGATCGCGCTGTGGGTCGCGACGCGGAAGGGCGCCTGGACGCTCCGGGGCGACGACGCCCGCGGGGCCTGGCGGCTCGAGGGGCCGACCTTCCTCGGGGTGACCGTGTATCACGTCGTCGCCGACCCGCGGGCGCCCGGCACGCTGCTCCTCGCGGCGAAGCCCGGGCACCTCGGCCCGACCGTCTACCGCTCGAAGGACGGCGGCCGCACGTGGACGGAGGCGACGACCCCGCCGGCCTTCCCCCCTGCCGGCGAGGGGGGCCGCGCGCGCGCGGTCGATCACGTGTTCTGGCTGACCCCCGGGCACGCCTCGGAGCCGGGCACGTGGTGGGCCGGGACCTCGCCGCAGGCGCTGTTCCGCAGCGAGGACGGGGGCGCGACCTGGGCCTCGGTCGCGGGGTTCAACGACCACCCCGACTGGTCGAAGTGGACGGGCGACGAGAAGGACGGGACGCCGGACGGGCCCAAGCTCCACTCGATCCAGGTCGACCCGCGCGACGCGCGCCACGTGTGGGTCGGGCTCTCGAGCGGCGGCGTGTTCGAGTCGACCGACGGCGGCGCCACGTGGACGCCCCGCAACCGGGGGATCGCGGCGGACTTCCTCCCCTCGCCCGACGTCGAGTACGGCCACGACCCGCACTGCGTCGTCGTGCACCCGGCGCGCCCCGACCGGCTCTACCAGCAGAACCATTGCGGCGTCTACCGGCTCGACCGCCCGGGCGACCGCTGGGTGCGGATCGGCGAGGCCATGCCGAAGGACGTGGGCGACGTGGGCTTCCCCATGGTCGTCCACCCGCGCGACCCCGACACGTGCTGGGTGTTCCCCATGGACGGCAACGTCTACTGGCCGCGCACGAGCCCGGGCGGGCGCCCGGCCGCCTACCGGACGCGCGACGCCGGGGCGACCTGGACGCGCCAGGACGCCGGCCTCCCCGGCGAGCAGGCCTGGTGGACCGTGAAGCGCCAGGCGATGACGGCGGACGCGCGCGACCCGGTGGGGCTCTACCTGGGCACGACGAACGGCGAGGTGTGGGCGAGCGCGGACGAGGGCGCCACGTGGCGCGAGCTCGCGCGGCACCTCCCGCACGTCTACGCGGTCTCGGTCGACGAGGCGGGCTAGCCCCCCGTGGGTGACGGCGAGGCCGGGCGGGTGCGGGTCCACCTGCCCGCGCTCGTGCAGGACTACACGGGCGGCGCGCGCGCGGTCGAGCTGGACGCCGCGGAGACCCTCGGCGCCGTGTTCGACGCGCTCGAGGCCCGCTTCCCGGGCGTCCGGTTCCGGCTCGTCGACGAGCAGCGCCGGGTCCGCCGCCACGTGCGCGTGTGGATCGGGGAGGCCTCGGCGGCGGCGCTCGACGCCCCGGTCCCCGCCGGGGTCGAGGTGCGGATCGTGGGCGCGCTGAGCGGCGGGTGAGCGGAGCGGGAGGCGTCGGTCCGTGGGACCGGACGGAGCCTGGTCCCACGGACCGGGGCCGAGCGCGGAGCGAGTCTTCCGCCGGCGGTCCGGCGAGCCACGCGCCAGGCGCGCCCGCGCTCGAGCGCGCGGGCCCGCCGCGGCTGCGGGCCCGGTTCGGGCCGCTCGCGCTCCCGTGGGTCCCCCTCGCGCAGGTGCCGACGCCGGTCGAGCCGCTCGCGGCGCGCTCGCGCGCGCTCGGCGCGGAGCTGTGGGTCAAGCGCGACGACCGCTCGGGCGCGCGGTACGGCGGGAACAAGGTCCGCAAGCTCGAGCTGCTGCTCGCGGACGCGCTCGCGCGCGGCCGGCGCACGGTGGCCACGATCGGCGCGTGGGGCTCGCACCACGCGCTCGCGACCGCGATCTACGGGGCGCACGTCGGGCTGGGGGTCGAGCTCGCGCTCTACCCCCAGCCGATCACGCCGCACGTGCAGGAGGACCTCCTGCTCGACCTCGCGTTCGGGGCGGGCCTGCTCGCGATCCCGAGCCCGGTCCTCGGGCCCCTCGCCGCGCTGGCGCTCGCGCGCCGCGCCGACCGCGGGGCCGTGATCCCGCCCGGCGGCAGCTCCGCGCTCGGCGCGCTCGGCTACGTCGAGGCCGGGCTCGAGCTCGCGGACCAGGTCGCGCAGGGCGCGCTCCCCGCGCCGGACGCCGTCGTCGTCGCGGCGGGCACCTGCGGGACGGTCGCGGGGCTGGCGCTCGGGCTCGAGCTCGCCGGCCTGCGGCCCCTCGTCGTCGCGGTGCGGGTCGTCCCGGCCGCGATCGCGAACCGCTGGCTGATCGACCGCCTGCGCCACGGCGCGCGCCGCCGCCTGCGCGACGCGGGGGCCGCGCTCCCGCCGCGCAGGCCGCTCCCGGTCGTCCTCGACCCGCACGAGCTCGGGCCGGGCTACGGCCACGACACGCCGGCCGCGCGCGCGGCCGTGGCGGCCTTCGCCGAGGACGGGCTCGCGCTCGAGACGACCTACACCGGCAAGGCGGCGGCCGCGGCCCTCCGCTGGGCGCAGGGGCCGCTGCGCGGCAAGCGGGTCCTCTTCTGGCACACGTGCTCGAGCGTCGACCTGAGCGCCCGGCTCGCCGCGGTCGACCCGGGCGCGCTCCCGGCCGGGCTCCGGCGCGTCGTGGCGGGCTGGCGGCCGCAGGGGTCCGATCCGGCGGGCCCCGCCGCTTGACCTGCGCCGCGGCCCGCCCCCCTTGCGCGGGCCCGGGGCGCGGGCGAAGGATGTCCCCCGGGCGCGCGCCCCCGCCGGAGCCCGGCGCGGGCGCGCGCGTGGCCTGGAGGTGTCGCGTGGGTCGTCGTGCGGTCGTCTGGTTCCTGCTCGCGGCGGGGCTCGCCCTCGCGCCGGGCGCGCTCGCGCAGGAGGGGGACCGCGGGCCGGACCGCGCCGCCCGCCGCCTGCGCGACGTCGAGCGGCGGCTCGCGGACCTCGAGGCGGCCGCGGCGCGGGCTCGCGAGGAGGGGCGGCGCGACGAGGCCGCCGAGATGGAGCGCGAGCTCCGGAAGGTGCGCGCCAACCGCGACGCGCTCCGCGCGCAGGCGGGGCGCGGCGAGGCGCAGCTCGAGCTGCGCGCCCTCCTCGAGGAGACCGAGGGGCGCCTGCGCGCGGCCCAGGAGCGCGGGCGCGCCGAGGTGGCCGAGAAGCTCCGCGCCCAGGCCGAGGCGCTCCGGGCCAAGCTGCGGGCGCTCGGCGGCGAGGGCGAGCGCGGCGGCGCCCGCGAGAAGGCGGAGGCGCTCCAGCGCGAGCTCGAGCGGCTCGAGGCCGAGCTCGAGGAGGCCTGGGTCCACGGGCGCGACCGCGTCGCCCGCGAGCTCGAGGGCCGGATCAGCGAGGTGCGTCGCGCCCTGCGCGAGCTCCTCGCGCAGGGCGAGCGCGGCCCGACG
>JANJTH010000374.1 GCA_024711205.1 Planctomycetota bacterium
CGCGGGGCGGGGCTCGAGCGCCTGCGTGACGACGCCGGCGCGCCCCGCGCGGAGGTCGCGCCAGTGCAGGCGCGCCGGGAGCCAGGCCCAGGCGGCGGGCCACCCGGCCCACGAGGGCCCCGCGCCGCCTGTGTCCGGCCCCTCGGGGCCGGGGGAGCCCCACGCGACGAGCGCGCCCGGGGGGCCGACCGCGGCCCGGCCGTCGCCGTCCAGGTCGCCCTCGTCGCGCGCCGCGGCGAGGAGCGCCGCGCAGGGCGCCGCCGACCAGGGCGCGCCCGGGACGACCCCTTCGGCGCGCAGCTCGAGCCCGGCGTCGCGGTCGAGCCAGAGCGCGACGGGGCCCGCGGCGAGCGCGGCGTCGCTCGGCGGGTCCGCCCACGGGTCCTGCGCGACGTCGATCCGGGCGTGCCGGCGCACGAGGACGGGCTGCGTCGCCGAGGTCGCCCGCGCCGCCCGCGCCAACGACGCCGCGCCCTCGGCCCCCCCGCGCCCCGACTCCACGCGCCCCCCCCTCGCCGGGCCCACCCGGCCTGCCTGCCCCCTGCACAACTCGCGTGCCGCGCGCGCGCGGTCCCGCAGGTCCAGCGGGCGGCGCGATCCGGCGCCGGGCCGACCGCGCGCGCGTTGGCAAGTCGCCGATCGCGCAGGCAAACTGCGAGCGCCGTCCCGCGGGGCCGCCCCGGCCGGGTCGCGGGCGGCGGCCGGGGAGAGGGGGGGCTCGTGCGCGCGGTCGTGCTCGCCGAGGGCGGCGTGCGGGTCGAGGAGCGGCCCGCGCCCGAGCCCGGCCCCGGGTGGGCGCGGCTCGCCGTGCGGCTCGCGGGGGTCTGCTCGACCGACCTCCAGCTCCGCCGCGGCTACATGGGCTTCCGGGGCGTCCTCGGCCACGAGGTCGTCGGCGTGGTCGACCGCGGCCCCCCGGGCTGGCTCGGGCTGCGCGCGACGGCCGAGATCAACTTCGCCTGCGGCGCGTGCGCGGCCTGCGCGCGCGGGCTCGGCCGGCACTGCCCGACCCGGACCGTGCTCGGGATCCTGGGCGCCGACGGCTGCATGGCCGAGCACGTCGTCGTGCCGCTCGCGAACCTCCACGCCGTGCCGGACGGCGTCCCCGACGAGGCCGCCGTGTTCGCGGAGCCGCTCGCGGCCGCCTACGAGGTGCTCGAGCAGGTCCACGTGCGCCCGGGCACGCCCGCCGTCGTGCTCGGCGACGGCAAGCTCGGGCTCCTCTGCGCGCTCGCGCTCCGGCAGGCGGGCGCGCGGGTCGCGTGCGTCGGCCGCCACGCGCGCAAGCGCGCGCTCCTCGAGGCGGTGGGCGTCACGACGCGCCCGGCCGACGCCCTCGACCCCGCCACTGCGGGCGGCGGGGGCGGCGGGGGCGGCGCCGCGCTCGCGGGCGCGCTCGGGCTAGACCTCGGGCCCGGGGAGCGGGTCCCGCTCGTCGTCGAGGCGACCGGCAGCGCGGACGGGCTCGCGCTCGCGATCGCGCTCGTGGCCCCGCGCGGGACGCTCGTGCTCAAGAGCACGGTCGCCGACCGCCACCACCTCTCGCTCGCCCCGCTCGTGATCGACGAGGTGACCGTCGTCGGCTCGCGCTGCGGCCCGTTCGCGCCCGCGCTCGACGCGCTCGCGCGCGGCGCGATCGACCCGCGCCCGCTCGTCGAGCGCGTCTACCCGCTCGAGGAGGGCCCCGCGGCGCTCGACCACGCCGCGACCTCGGGCGCGCTGAAGGTCCTCCTCCGGCCCTGACCCGAGCTCTCCGCCCGCGCGCTCGTGCTCACGCCGGCTCGGCGCCGGCCCCGCGGGCGCTCGCGCGCCCCGGCGGGTCCTCGTCGAGCCAGGCGAGCACGAGCGCCGCCACGGCGTCGGGCCGCTCGAGCGGGAGCCAGTGGCCGGCGCGCGGGACGACGGCGCGCCGGCAGCGCGGGAGCCGCCGGGCGAGGAGCCACGCGCCGAGCGCGGCCCGCCAGCCCGAGGCCGCGCCGCGCGCGAGGAGGACGGGCTGGTCGAGCGCGGCGAGCGGGAGCGGGTACAGCGCGGGCGTCGCGGCGAGGAGCGCGCCGAGGGCCTCGGGGTCGCCCTCGCGCCGCGCGGCCAGGTAGCGGGCCAGCCCGTCGGCGTCGAGGGCCGCGGGGTCGTGGAGGCGCCGGAACGCGCCCGGTCGGTTCACGAACCGCTCGCGGTCGCGCAGGAGCACGTCGCGGCGGTAGGCGGCCGCGGCCCGTCGGGCGGCGCCCGCGCCGGGCGCGACCGCGGGCTCGAGGAGCACGAGGCGCGCCGGTCGGGCCGCCCCCTCGAGCCGGGCCGCCGCGAGGAGCGCGAGGAGCCCGCCGAGCGAGTGCCCGATCAGCACGCCGCCCGGCGCGAACCGTGCCAGCGCGTCGCCGACGGCGGCCGTGAGCCCGTCCCAGGTCGCGGGGGCGCCGCGCCCCGCGAACGCCGGCACGCCGAGGGCCGTCGCCCGCACGCCGCCGCGCGCGAGCGCCGCGAGCAGCCCCCGGTAGTGCTCGGGCTCGAGCTGCGCGCCGGGCAGGACGAGCGCGCGCGCCCGCAATGGCCCCTCGGGCGCGGCCTCGAGCGCGCCCGGTGCAGCGTCCGCCGCGGTCACGCTCCCCCGGCCCCCGTGGCGCCTGCCGCGCCGGCCTGGGCTTCGGCGCCTGCGGCGCCGGCGTGGGCCTCGGGCCCCGCCGCGCCCGCGGGGGCGGGCTCGAGGGCCACGCCGCAGGCGGCGAGGACGTCCGGGTCGAGCGCGACGGGCGGGAGGCCGCGCAGCCAGCGCCAGGGCTTCGCGAGGAAGAACAGCGGCCCGATCGCGAGCTGCCACGGGTCGGCCGCGAAGGCCGGGCGGTTCCCCTCGATCCGGTGCCCGAGGAGCTGGAGCGCCCAGCCGACGACGTTGCCGCCCACCCACAGGCCCCACGGGAACTCCCCGGCGACGAGCAGGCGCCAGAACGGCCAGGTGCTCGCGAACAGGATCAGGGGGATCCCCACGAAGTGCGTGAGCTGGTTGAGCGGGTGCTGGTGCTCGAGCGCGTAGACCTGCCAGCGCCCGAGCCGCCCGCTCGCGACGAGCCGGCGCACCTCGTCGGGCGCGAGGCGCCTCACGCGCCCGGCCCCGGGTCGTCGGGCGCGCCGGGGCCGCCGGCCGCGCCCTCGCCGCCGGCCGGCGGGTCGCCCGGCAGGCCGAGCCGCGCGGGGTCGGCGAGGAGCCGCCGCAGGTGGCCGACGGCCTCCATGACCTCGAGCCCGTCGATCAGGTAGTGGTCGACGATCACGGCGAGCGGGAGCACGGGGGCGGCCACGACCTGCCCGCGGCGCGCGACCGCGCGCTCCTGCACGCCGCCGAGCAGGAACGCCGCCCCCGTGTTCGCGACCGAGTGGAGCGCGAGCGCGCTGCCGCCGTGCGCTGCGAGGGCCGAGAGGCCGTAGCTCCCGAAGTAGCGCGCGTAGGTCCGGTGGTCGGAGCGGCACCGGAAGCTGAACCACGACAGCGCGAGCCGCGGGAGGCGCGCGACGCGCAGGAGCGCCTGGAACTGCGGGAGCTCCTCGAGCGGGGCCGTCCTGTGCCGGTCGATCTCGGCCTGGACCTCCTCGACCGTCCGCTCGTTCGCGCGCTCGACGATCAGGGGCAGCAGCACGCGCTCGCCCGCGGGCCCGCGCCGCACGACGACGAGCTGGCAGCGGATCGCCTCGAACGCGACCTCGTACTTGCGCCACAGCCCGTGGAACAGGTGGCGGTTGAGCCGCGGGTAGCGCTCGAGCACGAGGGCCGTCGCCTTGACGAGGCAGGCCGTGACGCCCACGGGCCGGCCCGCGGCGCGCAGCCGCGCGCGGGCGCGCTCGAGCGCGTCGACCTCGAGCTCCCACGACGACGAGACGGGGCAGTGGAAGCGCTTGGCCCGGGTCAGGAGGTCGTAGATCACCTCGCGGTGCGGGGAGAGCGGCGCCACGCGGTCCACTACAGCCAGCCCCCCGCGCGGACGGAGCGGCGCAGCGCGCGGGCGAGCCCGAGCTGCTGGACCTGGCTCGTCCCCTCGTAGATCGTCGTCGCGCGCGCGTCGCGCAGGCGCTTGGCCGCCGGCCAGTCGCCGTCGACGCCGCGCCACCCGTAGAGCTGCGCGCAGGCGTTCGTCGCCCGGACCGCGAGCTCCGACGCGAGGTACTTCGCGGCCGCGGTCTCGGTCGCGCAGGGCCGCCCCTGGTCGAGCAGGTCGGCCGCGCGCCACATGAGCAGCCGCACGGCCTGGACCTCCGCGTAGAGCCCGCCGAGCGTGAGCTGCACGTCGCTCTTCGCGACGAGCGGCTCGTCGGGGGCCACGCGGCGCGCCTCGAGCCACGGCACGAGGTCGCGCAGCGCGCCGACGACGATCCCCAGGATCACGGCCGCGCCGCCGAAGCGAATGAAGTCGAGCGTCTCGAGCAGGACCTGCTCGGCCTGCCCGGGCGCGCCGACGAGGCAGCCCGCGTCGAGCCGGACGTCCTCGAACGCGACGGTCGGCGTGGGCACGCAGCGGAACCCGAGCTTGTCGGTGTTCGGGCCGATCCGGACGCCCGGCCCGCGCGGGACGGCGAAGAACGACGGCCCGCGGCGGCGCCCGCGCTCCTCGGTGTCGGCGAGCACGAGGAACAGCTCGGCCACCGTCCCGTTGCCGACCATGCACTTCGTGCCCGAGAGGACCCAGCCGTCGCCGTCGGCGCGGGCGAGCGCGCGCACGGCGAGCAGGTTCGAGCCGCTCGCGTCGGGCTCGGTCAGGCAGAGCGACGCGTAGCCGCGCCGGGCCAGGAGGTCGGTCACGAAGCGCGCGCGCTGGGCCTCGTCGCCCGCGTGGAGCACGGGGCGCAGGGCGCCGTGGTTGAACCCGAGCGTGAAGGCCGTGGGCGCGCACACGGCCGCGAGCTCCTCGCCGCCGACGGCGAGCGACCGCCACGAGCGCCCGCCGCCGCCCAGCGCGCGCGGGAGGCACGGGTGCATGAGCCCGCGCGCCCAGGCCGCCTCGTGGACCTCCGCGGGGAAGCGGTTCTCGCGGTCGCACACGGGCGCGGCCGGCCGGATCACCTCCTCGGCGAAGGCCCGGCAGGTCTCCTTCCAGGCCAGCTCCTCGGGGGTGAGCAGCGCCCACGCCCCCTCCGGCTCGCTCACGCGCCCTCCCGCCCGAGTATGGCCCGCCCCCCGGCTCTTTCCCTCCCCGCCCCTCGCGCGACGCCCCCCTGTCTCCCCCTCCCTCTCTTCCCCTGCCCTTGCCCTTGCCCTTGCCCTTGCCCTCTGCCCCCCGACCCTCCCGCTCGCGTCCCGCGCGAAGCTCCCCCCCTTCACCGCAGCAACACCACCTTGCCCAGATTCCTCCGCTCGCGGAGGAGCCGCAGCGCGTCGGGCGCCGCGGCGAAGGGGAGCCGGTGGCCGACCTCGGGGCGCAGCACGCCCTCGGCGAGCAGCGCGGCGAGGCGCGCGGTCGCCTCCGCCAGGCGCGCGGGCGAGGCCTCGAGGCGGGCCACGTTCACGGTGCTCAGGTCGAGGTCCGCGAGGAACAGCCGGCGCGGGTCGACCGGGGGCGGGGCGACGACGCCGGCCGCGCCGATCTCGACGAACCGGCCGCCGGGGCGCAGCAGCGCCAGCCCGCGCTCGATCGCGTCGCCCGAGAGCGAGTCGATCACGACGTCGACGCCCTCGCCGCCCGTCACGCGGCGCACGGCCGCGTCGAACGGCTCGGCCCGGTAGTCGAGCGCGTGGGCGACGCCGAGCGCGCGGAGGCGCGCGAGCTTCTCGGGCGCGCTCGCGGTCCCGAGGACCTCGGCCCCGTGGTGGAGCGCGAGCTGCACGCAGGCGAGCCCCGTCGCGCCGGCCGCGGCCTGCACGAGCACGCGCTCGCCCGCGCGCACGCGGCCCTTGAGCTCGACGCAGGCGATCGCCGTGAGCCCCGTCACGAGCACGGCCGCGCCCTCCTCCGGGGCGAGGCCGGGCGGGAGCGGGAGGCACGCTGCGCGCGGGGCGAGCGCGCGGGCCGCGTAGCCGCCGCGCCGCAGGAGCGCGACGACGCGCGCGCCCGGGGCGAGGTCGGTCACGCCCGGGCCGACGCGCCGGACGACGCCCGCGACCTCGTGGCCCGGCACGAACCGCGCGTCGCCGAGCACGGGGTGCGAGCCCGCCGCGGCGAGCAGGTCGATGAAGTTCACGCCGACGGCCAGGACCTCGAGCTCGACCTCGCCCGGGCCGGGCGGCGGGAGCACGACGCGCGCAGGGGTCAGCGCGCCGGGCTCGACGCCGACCTCCCAGGCGTCGCACGGCTCGGGCCCCGGGTCCCCGGCCCGCTCGGGCGCGGCCGCGCAGGCGGCGCGGGCCGCCTCCGGGAGGCCCGCCTCGTCCGCGGCGCGTCCGGGCGCCGTCGGGCTCGCGTCGCGAGCCGGCGCCGTCGGGCCCGCGGCGAGCGCGGGCGCCGCGAGGACCTCGGCCCCGAAGTGCTGCGCGAGGTGCTCGGCCAGCTCGTCGAGGGTCTGGAGCTCGAACAGGAGCGTCGGGTAGAGCCGGAGCCCGAACCGGCGCTCGACCTCGCGCACGAGCCCGACGGCCATGAGCGAGTCGACGCCCAGGCTCGAGAACGTCGCCCGCGGGTCGAGCGCGTCGGCGGGCCGGCGGAGCAGCCGCGCCAGGCGCTCGAGGGCGAACGCCCGGGCCCGCTCGGCCGCGGGGTGGGCGAGCGCGGGCCGGGCCGCGCGCGGGCGGCCGGCCGCGGGC
>JANJTH010000390.1 GCA_024711205.1 Planctomycetota bacterium
CCCGGTCGACGCCGCCGGCGCGGGCTGGGCGCCCGCGGCCCCGGGCCCGGCCGGCGCGAACGCGTCCGCGCGCGCCGACGCCGACCTGGGCCCGTTCGCCGCGCTCAACACGCTCGGGCTCCTGGGCGGCGTCTGGATCGACGTGGCGCCCGGCGCCGACGTGACGCTCCCGCTCGCGCTCGTGCGGGCGTCGGCCGCGGGCGGGTTCACGCCCACCGCGGCCCCGGGGCGCCCGACGCTGCACCTCCCGCGCGTGCTCGTGACGCTCGGGCGCGGCGCACGCCTGCTCCTCGTCGAGGTCGCCGCCACGGCCGGCCCGCCGGGCGCGGCCGGCGCGGACCCCACGCTCGCGCTCGGGGTCACCGAGGTCGCGCTCGCCGACGGGGCCCGGCTCGAGCACGTCCGGATCGGCGCCGAGCGCCAGGACGCGCTCCGGCTCGACACGGTCGCGGTCCGGGTCGGCCGCGACGCGCGCTACGCGCTGCGCACGTTCCACCTCGGCGGGCGGCTCGTGCGCGAGGACGTGCGCGTGCGCCTCGACGCCCCGGGCGCCGAGGCGGACCTGGCCGGGCTCGCGCTCGTCGGGACCGGGCGGACCGTCGACACGCACGTGTGGCTCGACCACGCCCACCCGCACGGGACGAGCCGGCAGCGCTGGAAGCACGTGCTCGCGGGGGACGGCCGGGCGACCTTCGACGGGCAGGTCCACGTGCACCCGCAGGCCCAGAAGACCGCGGCCGAGCAGCGGACGCACAACCTGCTCCTCTCGCGCGGCGCGCACGCGCAGACGACCCCGCGCCTCCGGATCCACGCCGACGACGTGAAGTGCAGCCACGGCGCGACCATGGGCCGCCTGGCGCCCGACGCGCTCTTCTACCTGCGGGCGCGCGGGGTCCCGGCCGCCCAGGCCCGGGCCATGCTCACGTCGGCCTTCGCGGCCGAGGTCACCGACGCGGTCGAGCACGAGGGCCTGCGGGCGGCGCTCCGCGCGCGCGTCGAGGGCCACGCGGTGCTCGGCGAGGCCGACCCGACCCCGGCCCGGACCGCCGGCCGGGCGCCAGGCCGGACGGGGGCGGGCGCGTGAAGGCGACGGCCCCCCGCGAGCCCGCGACCTCGCCCGCGACGCCCGGACCGCACGGCGCCCCGCCCGCGTTCGACGTCGAGGCCGTCCGCGCGCAGATCCCGGCGCTCCACCAGGAGGTCCACGGCAAGCCGCTCGTCTACCTCGACAGCGCCGCCACGAGCCTCAAGCCGCGCTGCGTGATCGACGCGGTCGAGCGGGTCTACGCGCGCGACTGCGCGAACGTGCACCGCGGCGTGCACGCGCTCTCCGAGCGCGCGACGGCCGCGTTCGAGGGCGCGCGCCACAAGGTCCGGCGGCTCCTCGGCGCCGCGGACAGCCGCGAGGTCGTGTTCACGCGCGGGACGACCGAGGCGATCAACCTGGTCGCCTGGAGCTTCCTCCGCCCGCGCCTGCGCGCGGGCGACGAGGTGCTCGTCACCGAGCTGGAGCACCACGCGAACATCGTCCCCTGGCAGCTCGTGTGCGCCGAGGTGGGTGCCCGGGTCGTCCCGGCCCCGATCGACGACCGCGGCGTCCTCGACGTGGCGGCGCTCGGGCGGCTGCTCGGGCCGCGCACGAAGCTCGTCGCGCTCGCGCACACGAGCAACGCGCTCGGGACCGTGAACCCCGTGGCCGAGGTCGCGGCGCTCGCGCGCGCGGCCGGCGTGCCGGTGCTCGTCGACGGGGCGCAGGCCGTCCCGCACGGGCCGGTCGACGTGCAGGCGCTCGGCTGCGACTTCTTCGCCTTCTCCGCGCACAAGGTCTACGGGCCGACCGGCGTGGGCGTCCTGTGGGGCAAGCTCGCGCACCTCGAGGCCATGGGCCCCTGGCAGGGCGGCGGCGACATGATCCGCACGGTCTCGTTCGAGGGCTCGACCTGGAACGACCCGCCGCACCGCTTCGAGGCGGGCACGCCGAACATCGCCGGCGTGATCGGGCTCGGCGCCGCGATCGACTGGCTGCTCGGGCTCGACCTCGCGGGCGCGCGCGCCCACGAGCAGGCGCTGCTCGCGCGCGCGACGGACGCGCTCTCGCGCGTGCCGGGGCTGCGGATCGTCGGCACGGCCCCGGGCAAGGCGAGCGTGGTCGGCTTCGTGCTCGAGGGGGTCCACCCGCACGACCTGGCGACGATCCTCGACCACGAGGGGGTCGCCGTGCGGGCGGGGCACCACTGCGCGCAGCCGGTCATGAGGCGGTTCGGCGTGCCCGCGACGGCCCGGGCCAGCTTCGCGCTCTACAACACCCTGGACGAGGTCGACGCGCTCCTGCGCGCGATCGAGCGCGCCCGGGCGCTGTTCGCCTGACATGTCCGACCTGCGCGAGCTCTATCAGGAGCTGATCCTCGACCACGGGCGCCGCCCGCGCTCGTTCGGCGAGCTCCCCGACCGCAACCGCGAGGCCGAGGGCGTGAACCCGCTCTGCGGAGACCACCTCGTGCTGCACCTGCGCGTCGAGCCGGGGCCGGACGGGTCGGAGCCGGGAGCGGCCCCGGGCTCCGCCGTGGTCCGGGACGTGGCGTTCAAGGGCTCGGGCTGCGCGATCTCGACCGCGTCGGCCTCGCTGCTCACGGGCGCGATCAAGGGCAAGACGGTGGCCGAGGTCGAGGCCCTCTTCGCGCGCGTGCACGCCATGCTGACCGCGCCGACCGACGTGGCGCCCGAGACGGAGGGGCTGGGCAAGCTCGCCGTGTTCTCGGGCGTGCGCGAGTTCCCCGCGCGCGTCAAGTGCGCGAGCCTGCCCTGGCACACGCTCAAGCGCGCCCTCGAGGGGGGCGGGAAGGCGTCGACCGAATGACCGGGGGGTGCGCATGACAGGCACGAAGGAGCGCGTGCGCGTGGCCCTCGCCCGCGGCGTCGACGCGGTCGAGATCCCGGCCGGGACGACCACGACCCTGCCCGCGGGCATGGAGGTCACGATCGTCCAGACGCTCGGCGGCAACTTCACGGTCTCGGCCGGGCCCTACGGCATGCTCTACCGGGTCGCGGCCGAGGACGCCGACGCGCTCGGGCGCGAGCCGCCCCCGCAGCGCAAGCCGCTGCCCGTGGCCCAGCCCGGCGACGCGGCGGGCGAGCCCGCCCACCGCCCGGCCGGCGAGGAGCAGATCCGCGAGCTGCTCAAGACGATCTACGACCCCGAGATCCCGGTGAACATTCACGACCTGGGGCTGATCTACGGCGTCGTCCGCACCCCCACCGACGACGGGCGCGTCGACGTCCGGATCGACATGACGCTGACCGCGCCCGGCTGCGGCATGGCCGGCGTGCTCAAGCAGGACGTCGAGACGAAGGTCGGCGCGCTCGCGGGCGTCCGCGAGGTCGAGGTCGAGATCGTCTGGGACCCGCCCTGGGACCGCGACCGCATGTCGGACGCGGCGAAGCTCCAGCTCGGCATGCTCTAGCGAAAGGGTGGGAAGCCCTGCGGGCTTCCCACCCTTTCGCTCGTGGCTCCGCCGGGTGCGGGCTTCCTGGCGCCGGGGGGGCGGTCCGGGCGAGGGACCGAGGGGACCGTCAGCTTGCTGAGCGCCTTGCGGAGCTCCGTCGCCAACGAGGGGTTTCGGTCCCCGCCGCCTTCGACGTAGAGCTCCCGGCCCCGCCGGGTCACCAGCGCGTCCCCCCGAGCTTGCCGGACGTCCAGAGGGCCCCGAGGCTGCCGTGCTGCCGCCAGCGGTCGACCTCCTCGAGGTCCAGGCGCCGGAGCGTCGAGGTCGGGCCCTCCTTCTCGCAGACGATCACGGCGCCCGCGTGGTCGGACAGCGCGTCCACGAGCTGCGTCGAGTGCGTGGTCACGACGAGCTGCGCCCGCGCGCTCGCCTCGAGCATGAGATCACGCAGGGTCGGGAACACGTCCGGGTGCAGGCCCAGCTCGGGCTCCTCGATCACCACGAGCCGCGACGGGCCGGGGTCCAGCAGGATCGCCAGGAGGGCCAGGTATCGGAGCGTCCCGTCGGAGAGGCGACGCGCCGGCACGTTGCGGTCCCCCTCGGTCAGGTAGAGCTGCAGGCGCCCCCCCTCGGGCACGATCTCCAGATCCTCGTAGCCCGGCGCGAGGTCCTCGAGCGCCTGGAGCAGCCGCCGCTTGATCGCGGGCACGCGCTTGAGCGTGGCGAGGCGCGCCGGGAGGTTCGAGAAGTCCTCCAGGAGGCGATCGGTGGGGACGTCGACCAGGCAGGACGCCCGGATCGGGGCGTCGGGACCGAAGCTCCACGAGCGATAGATCGCGATCTCGCGCAGGAGGTCGCCGGTGCGCGTGACCTCCGGATACGTCTCGGGGTCGCGGCGCTGCTTCAGGATCGACTGCGTGCGGTCGAGCTCGGCGCGCTCGAGGTAACGTCGCCCCCCGGCCACGTTCAGCATGGGGTTCCCGTTCGTGTAGCCGAAGAAGAAGAACGGGACGGGGTCACCTCGCTCGTTCTCGATCCGCTCGTCGAGGACCACGAAGGAGTCGCCTTCGCTACCGAACGTCAGCCGATAGCGCACGCGGTGCTCGGGGTGCGTGAGGTTCACGAGCCCCTCGCCGAACAGCACCTCGACCTTCGCCTGCGTGACCCTGGGCTCGCCCCGCCAGATCCACTCGGCCACGCCTCCACCCTGGCGGATCGGCAGCGGGAGGTCGCG
>JANJTH010000470.1 GCA_024711205.1 Planctomycetota bacterium
CGCGCCGCCAGCGCGTCGGCGAGCGCCCCGGGGCGCCCGGCCGCGCGCAGGAGCCGCACGCGCGCCGCGCGCACGGGCGAGGCCGCGGGCGTCGTCGCCTCGGCCTCGTCGAGGGCCGCGAGCGCATCCTCGAGCCGCCCCAGCCGCCCGGCGAGGACCTCCGCCCGGTCCACGAGGAGCTGCGCCCGCTCGCGCCCGGCCGACGCGGCCGCGGCCCGGGCCTGCGCCACGACGAGCGGCTCCCAGCGGCCGAGGCGCTCGAGGAGCGCCACGAGGGCCCGGTGCGCCGCGAGGCTGGCGGGGGTCGCCTCGACGCCGTCGCGGAAGGCGCGCTCGGCGCCGTCGGCGTCGCCGAGGCCCGCCTCGAGGACCTGCCCCCGCTCGACGTGGAGCGCGCCGGCCGCGTCCGCGTCGCCCGCCTCGGCGGCGAGGCGCGCGGCCTCGGCGAAGCGCGCCACGGCGCCCGCCGCCTCGCCGGCGGCCACGAGCGCGCGCGCGAGCCGCTCGACGAGGTCGCGCGCGCCCGGCGTCGCCTCGAGCGCGCGCTCGAGCGTGCGGGCCGCCTCGGCCCGCCGCCCGAGCCGCGCGGCGAGCACGTCCGCCGCGTCGACGAGCCGCCGCGCGCGGAGCGCCGGCGGGCCGCCCAGGTCCGCCGCGCGCAGGAGGACCCGGGCCCGCTCCTCCGGCCGCTCGAGCGCGGCGTACAGGGCGGCGAGCTCGTCCCAGGCCGGGTCCTCGGGCCCGACCCCGCCGCCGGCGACGAGCGACTCGAGCGCGCGCGCGGCGCGGCCGCGGTCGCCCAGGTGCTCGACCGCGATCGCCGCGAGCTCGCGCCAGCAGCCCGCCGGCGCGAGCCCCCCGGGCCCGGCCGGCCCCGCCGCGACCTGCCCGACGAGCGCGACCTCCTCGAGGAGGTCCGCGAGGGCGGCCCACCGGCCGAGCTTGCGGAGCAGCCGGCGCAGCCCCGCGAGCGCCTGCGGGTCCTCCGGCGAGGCCGCGCGGACGCGCTCCCAGGCCGCCCCCGCCTGCTCGGGCCGCCCCAGCGGCCCCTCGGCGGCGTCCGCCTGCTCGCGCCACATGGCGACCCGCAGCTCGGTCGCGCCGACGCGCGGCGCGACCTCGTCGACGAGGCCCGCGAGCTCGCGCTCGCCCCCCGTCCCGCGGGCGAGCGCCGCGTAGCGCCGGAACGCCTCGGCGTCGTCGGGGGCCGCGCGGACCGCGCGCTCCCAGGCGCCGCGGGCGCGCGGCCGGTCCCCGAGCCGCAGCTCGTAGAGCTCGCCGAGCTGACGCGCCGCCGCGGCGGCCCGCGCCGGGTCCGGCTCGAGCTCGACCCACGCCTCCTCGAGCCGCTCGGCCGCGCCCGCGACCTGGTCGGCCGCGAGGAGGAGCCGGACCGCCGCGGGGAGCGCGGCCGGGTCGGCGGGGGCCTCGCTCAGGACCTCGCTCAGCGCCGCGAGCGCGGCCTCGGGCCGGCCGCGCCGCTCCTCGAGCCCGGCCAGCTCGACGCGGATCACGCGGAGCGCCGCCGGGTCGGACTCGACCGCGACCCACGACGCGAGCGCGTCGGCGAGCCGGGCGTCGTCCCCGAGCTCGCGCAGGGCCTCGACCCGGAGCCGGTGCCCGGCCAGCGCGCCCTGCCCCGACGGCTCGATCGCGAGCGCGCGATCGGCCGCCTCGAGGGCCTCGGCGTGGCGGCCGCGCTCGAGCTCGACCCGGCCCAGGCGCCGCGCGGCCTCGGCCTTGCCCGCCGGGCGCGGCTCGAGCGCCTCGAGCGCGCGCAGCGCCGTCAGGAGCGCGTCGTGCCGCCCGGCCTCGGCGAGCAGCTCGCACAGGCGGCGGAGCCCGTCCAGGTCGTCGGGGGCCGCGGCGCGCAGGGCCTCGAGCGCGGCGATCGCGCCCGGGAGGTCCTGCAGGCGGTCGCGCCGGACGTCGGCGAGCTCGCGCAGGCGTCGCTTGTCGGGCGCGCGCCGCACGCGCGCCTCGAGGAGCCCGGCGAGCCGGGCCCAGTCGCCCGCCTTGCGGGCGAGCGCCTCGAGCCGGTCCGCCGCCCGCTCGTCCTCGGGGGCGAGCTCGACGACGCGCGCGAGCGCCGCGGCGGCCCGCGGCTCGTCGCGGAGCCGGAGCTCGCACACCTCGGCCAGGCGCATGAGGAGCCCGTGGGCGATCCGCTTCTCGGCGGGCGCCCTGGGCGGGCCGAGCAGCTCGACCTCGGCGTCGAGCACGCGCGCGTGCTCGGCCCAGTCGCCCAGCTTCCGCGTGACCGTGTCCTTCACCTTGAGCGCCGCCGCGAGCACGACGACGTTGCCCTTCGGGCAGCGCTCGAGCGCGGCGCCCACGGCCTTGAGCGCGCCGCGCCCGTCGCCGGCCTTGTCGCGCTGCCGGGCCGCCTCGACGAGCGCCTCGGCCCGGGCCGCCTCGGGCCGGCCGGGCAGCTCCGCCTCGCGCTCGAACGACTGCGCGACGAGCCGCGCGTCCTTGAGCCGCTCGCCGAGCGCGCGGAGCTGCTTGACCGCCAGCTCGTCGTCGGGCTTGAGCTCGAGCGCCCGCAGGAGCAGCTTGGCGCCCTTCTCCGGCTGGTTGAGGCCCGTCTCCTGCTCGTGGAGCGTCGCGAGCCGCTTGAGCAGCTTCGCCTTCTCCTGCGCGTCCTCGACGGCGTCGATGTGCTGGAACAGGGCCCGCGCCGCGTTCGCCCACTCCTGGCGCCGCTCGAAGAACCGCCCGATCGTCTGGAGGATGCGCGGGTCCCGCGGCCCCGACTCGAGCGCGGCCTGGAACGAGGTCGACGCGCCCGCCGGGTCACCCGCCTCCTCGTCCAGCGTCGTCCCGGCCAGGAAGTGATAGACCGCCGCCTGCTTGTCCTGGGCCGCGCCGGCCAGCGCCCGGTAGCCGCGCACGAGCGGCTCGAACCGCCCGTGCGCGCGGGCGAGGCGCTCGAGCTCCTCGAGCGGGGCCCGGCCCTTGGGGTTGACCGTGAGCGCCTGCGCGAGCGCCTCGAGCGCGCCCTCGTGGTCGCCCTGCTGGAGGAGCAGCCGGGCGCGCTCCTGGTAGAGCGCGCTCGACCGGCGGGGGTCTTTCGTCACCTCGAGCTCGAACGTGATCAGGCGCGCGAGCAGGCCGACGTCGCCGCGGGCCTTCTGGAGCGCCCGCAGCGCGCCGATCGCCGGGAGGAACGTCCGCCGGACCTCGAACGCCCGCACGAACATCGCGATCGCGCGCTCCGGCTGCCCGAGCTGGTCCTGGAGCAGCTCGCCCGCCCGGTAGAGGACCTGCTCGCGCGCGACGTCGTCGGCGGTCTCGGCCTGCGCCTCGTAGAGGCGCACGAGCTCGTCCCAGCGCTTCTGCCCGCGGAGCCGCTGCTCCTCGTCCTGGAACCGCGCGACCGCGTCGCTCATCCCCACCCCGCCCGGCGCCCAGAAACGGCCATAACCCGCGATTCGACAGGCGCCTGACTCTATCGCTCGGGGCGGCCACGGGCAACCGCGTCGTCGCCCTCGGCGTCGGGCGCGAGCTCGGTGAGGCGCAACAGGTTGAGCCAGTTGATGACGAGGTGCGCCACGACCGGGGCGAGCAGCGAGCCCGACCAGGCCGCGAGGCCGCCGAACAGGACCCCGGCCGCGAGCGCGAAGGCGGTCCAGGGGCGGAGCGCCGGGACGAGCGGCGGATGGAGCAGCGCGAACACCGCGGAGGTCGTCGCCACCCCGAGCGCGGCGGCGAGGGGCGCGTCCGGGGCGAGGCCGAGGGCGCCGGCGAGGCGCGCGATGAGCCAGGGCTGGAGGAAGCCGCGGAACAGCGCCTCCTCGCCGACGCTCGAGTAGATGGCGAGCGTCAGGGCGCGGCCCCGGTCGAGCTCGGGGCCGAGGAGCTGCGGCGCCGTGACGATCCGGCGCATGACGAGGGCCATGTCGCGGTACCAGGCGCGGCCCTCGAGGAGGCGCCCGCCGCGCACGACCGCGAGCGCGGCGAGGAGCGCGAGCGCGAGCGAGCCGACGAGGCGGAGCCCGTCGGGGGGCGCGCGGAAGAGCGACGGGCAGCCGGTCCAGGCGGCGAGCGCCGCCCCGGCGACGACCATCCCGGCGTAGAGGACGAGGGTCTGCGTCACGGGCGGCGGGATCATGGCACGGCCGCGGGCGCGCGGGGCCCCGCCGTGCGGTTAGGGTGCGGGCGTGTCCGCGCCCCGCCCGCACCCCGGCCCCCTGGCGCTCGCGCTCGCGCTGGCGCTGTGCGCGGGGACCGCGCGGGCGCTCGAGGGCCGCTACCGGGTCGAGGGGCGGGGCCCCGAGGGCGCCGCGCGCGGCCACGCGCTCGTCGAGCGCAGCCCGGTCGGGCAGGGCTGGCTCGTGACGCTCAAGACGGCGGACGCGCAGGGCCGCGAGCGGCGCCTGCACGCCGACGGCGCGGCCGCGCCCGACGGGTCGCTCCGGTTCGGCGGCCGGGCCGAGGGCGACCTGGGCGTCGAGCCGCCGCTGCGGGCCCGCGCGGCGCCCGGGGCGGCGGGGCTCCGCGTCGACTACCGCGACGACGCCGGCCGGTCCGTGCGCGAGGAGGTCTGGACGCCGGACGAGCGCGTCGTGGTCCCCGTGGCCATCGTGGCGCTCACCGGCGGCGCGCGCTTCGCGGGCGTGTCGCGCGACGAGGCGGTCGCCGCGCAGGAGGCGATCATCCGGGCCCTCGACCGCGCGTTCGCGGCGACGGACCTCCGGTTCGCGGCCGTCTTCCCCGTCCCCGCGCCGCTCGACGGCGCCCGCTTCGACCGCGACGGCGACGGCACGCTCGGGCGCGAGGAGACGGCGCTCGTGCGCGACGAGCTCGAGCGGCGCGGGCTCAAGCGCCCGGGCCGGGTCGTGCTCGTGCTCACGGCGTCCCCGATCGTGGGCGTCGGCTGCCGCGGCTGGACGCTCGGCGACGCGCCGGCGACCCCGCACTCGCTCGGCGACGTGAACGACAACATCTCGCTCGTCGGGCTGCGCTGGGTCGACCCGCGCGCGCACACCATCCCCCACGAGGTCGCCCATCAGCTCGGCCTCGACGACATCGGCCCCGAGAACCGCCGCCAGCTCGCCCGGCCCGACCGCGACGATCAGCTCATGGAGAGCGGCGGGACCGGGTTCTTCCTCGACCCCGAGCACGCGCGCCTGCTCCGGCGCACCGCGCGCTACCCCGACCACGGGCTCGAGGGACGCCGCGGCGCGCTCCGCCCGGTCGCGCTGCCCGAGGGCGAGGCGCCCGCGCCCGCCGGCCCGGGCCTGCCCGGCGGGCCCGCGGCCCCGCGGGGGGAGTGAGGGGAACGGGAGCGGGAAGAACGGCGCCCCGGGTCGCCGGGTCGTTGGTGGCTCAGATCTCGCTCGTCTGGATGAACCGCCAGTCGCAGCCGCCGAGGCCGTGCGCGACCACCGTCGCCGTGGCCGAGGGCGCGTGGCCGCGCGCGCCGAGCGCGCGCGCGAGCGGGTCGCCCTCGGGCGCGCAGAGCATGTGCACGTGGTCGGGCCGCGGGGCCGGCAGGAGCCCCGGCTCGGGGGGCGCCCACTCGACGTGGAGCAGCGGCATGCGGGCGCCGGTCGAGCCGAGGATCAGGTCCTTGCGGCCGGCCAGCGACCGGTAGCCGAACGGGCCGCGATGCGCCCGCACGAGCGGCGCGGCGTCCCGCATCGCGTCGGGGTCGAGCGAGAACAGCGCGAGCGTGGCCGCGGCGCGGACCGGCGACCAGCGCCAGCGGGCGACGAGCCGGACGACGCGGTTCGGCGCGCCGTCGCCGGGGTTCATCGTGACGCCGTAGCCGCGCGGGCAGCGCAGGTAGCCCCAGGGGAACCCGCGCGCGAGCATCCGGAGCGGGAGGTGCGCGCCGCGATGCGCCGGCGCGACCTTGAGGTCGCAGAGGTACCAGGCCCGGACGCGGGGCCCGCCGCGGCGGAGCGGGACGCGGCGGAGCACGCCGCAGCCGACGGCGGCGACCTCCCGCCGGACGAGCGCGACCCAGTACTCGACGCGGCCCAGGCGCTCGAAGAAGGCGAAGTAGTCGGGCCCGTGGTCGAGCCGGAACGTGTCCGCGCCGAGCGGGTACACGGCGCCCCCCTCGAGGGCGGCGACGCGCGGCTGCCAGCGGGCGCGGGTGTGCGCGCTCAGGCGCACGACCTGCACCCGGCCGGCGGGCGGGCCGGGCGGGGTCACGGGCCCGCGGCGTCGCGGCGGCCCACGACGACCTCGGCGTAGAAGGAGGCGCGCTCGCGCCGGGCGAGGTCGCGGCAGGCGGCCCGGTCGACGCGGAGGACCTCGCCCACGAGCGCGGCGAGGTCGTGGTCGCCGTTGAGGCGGCGCGCGACGAGGACCCCGCCCGGGGCGAGCGCCGCCGCGGCGGCGGCGACGAGCGCGCGCAGCTCCGCGGGCGGGAGCCAGTCGGTCACGTTCGAGGTCTGCACGAGGTCGTAGGGGCCCGCGGCCGCGAGCGCCGGGAGCGCCGCCCCGAGCGCGCCCTCGTGGAGGCGCAGGCGGTCGAGCCCGAGCGCGCGGGCGCGCGCGACCGTCTCCGGTCGCCAGCAGGGCGGCCAGGCGGCGGGGTCCGCCGGGTAACGGCCGGCGACGACCTGCTCGAGCCAGGGGTTCGTCCCGGGCGCAAACCGGCGCCAGGCGTCGGCCACGACGGCGGCGAAGTGCAGGTCGAACCCGCGCGACATGGAGTAGTCGACGGCGGCGCGCCCGAACGTCGCGGCCAGCCGCTCGCGCTCGAACACGCGCGCGAAGGCGCTCGCCCAGGCGGGGCGCGCGGGCGCCCCGGGGTCGCGCCGCGCGAGGTCGACCCCGCCCGCGCGGAGGTCGGCGCGGAGGTCCGCGAACAGGCGCTCGAACCGGCCCCCGTCGACGAGGCCGGCCTCGAGCGCGTCGGGGCGCGCGTCCCAGAACGCGCGCGCCGCGGGCGGGACGTCCGGCCGGAGCGCCTGCCACGC
>JANJTH010000544.1 GCA_024711205.1 Planctomycetota bacterium
CGCCGCCGCCGCCGCCGCCGTAGCCGCCGCCGCCGCCGCTGCGCGCCTCGCGCGGGCGCGCCTCGTTCACGGTCAGGCTGCGCCCGCCGAGCATGGTGCCGTTGAGGGCCTCGATCGCGGCGTTCCCCTCCTGCTCGTTCGACATCTCGACGAACGCGAACCCGCGGGGGTTGCCCGTGTCACGGTCCGTGACGAGGTTCACGCGCGAGACCGCGCCGTGGGCCGCGAAGGCCGTGCGGAGCTCGGCCTCGCTGGTGGTGAAGGGGAGGTTGCCGACGTAGATGTTCTTCAAAGGAAGCTGTCCTGCCCGAGCGTCGTCACTTGTGAGACCGAACCAGGTCGCCTCGAGCTGCGAGTCCGGTTCGCGCGCGCCCCTGAGAAGAAAACCCAAGAAGCAGGAAATCCACGAATGGGTTGGGCGCAGGGTCGAGAGTGTAAGCGGCCGCGACCGGAACGCCAGAGGAAAAATCCGACGCGGTCGGCGCGCTCGACCGCACGGCCTGCCACGACGGCGGTTGCGCGCGGCCGCGGGGGAGCGCCGGCGCGTCCACGCCGCCCGGCGCGAGGCGGATCGTGTACGATCCGCCGCCCTGATCGCCGTCGAGCGACCGGGCCTCGAGGCGAGGACGGCGGGGGGCGCGCGTGCGAACGCTCTGGATCGGCACGAAGAACCGCGACAAGCTGCGCGAGATCGAGGAGATCCTGGTCGGGCTCCCCTACACGCTGCGCGCCCTGCCCGACGACGCCGAGGAGGCGCCCGAGGACGAGCCGACGCTCGAGGGGAACGCCGTCTCGAAGGCGACGTTCTACGCGCGCCAGCGCGGCGGGTGGTGCCTCGCCGACGACACCGGGCTCGAGGTGTTCGCGCTCGGGGGCGCGCCGGGGGTCAAGACGGCCCGCTACGCCGGGCCCGACGCGAGCTACGCCGACAACCGCAGGAAGCTGCTCGCCGCGCTGCGCGGGACGCCGCCCGACCGGCGCGGCGCGCAGTTCCGCTGCGTCGTCGCCCTCGCGCGCCCGTCGGGCGAGGTCGTCGCGACCGCCGAGGGCGCCGTCGACGGCGTGATCCTCGAGGCCGAGCGCGGCGACGGCGGCTTCGGCTACGACCCGCTGTTCGCGGTCGACGGCCGCTCCTTCGCCG
Organism: Planctomycetota bacterium; assembly: GCA_024711205.1. Classification (GTDB taxonomy): domain Bacteria; phylum Planctomycetota; class J058; order J058; family J058; genus JANJTH01. Next base: position 1,142 of record JANJTH010000544.1, read on the forward strand.
AGCTCACGAGCGACGCCAAGCACGCGCTCAGCCACCGCGCCCGGGCCCTGGCCCGGCTCCGCCCCTCCCTCCTGGAGCTGATCTGACCCCGTGGACATGCGCCTGATCCGCAACTTCAGCATCATCGCCCACATCGACCACGGGAAGTCGACGCTCGCCGACCGCATGCTCGAGATGACGGGCATCGTCTCGCGCCGCGAGGCGCGCGACCAGATGCTCGACTCCATGGACCTCGAGCGCGAGCGCGGGATCACGATCAAGGCGGCGGCCGTGCGCCTGCCCTGGACGGTCGACGGGGTCGAGTACCAGCTCAACCTGATCGACACGCCGGGGCACGTCGACTTCACCTACGAGGTCTCGCGCAGCCTGGCGGCCTGCGAGGGGGCGATCCTCCTCGTGGACGCCACGCAGGGCGTCGAGGCCCAGACGGTCGCGAACTGCATGCTCGCGCTCGAGGCGAACCTCGAGGTGATCCCGGTCCTCAACAAGGTGGACCTGCCCACGGCCCGCCCGGACGAGATCGCCGAGGAGATCGAGAACTCGCTCGCGCTCGACGCGACGGGCGCCCCGCACGTCTCGGGCAAGACCGGCGAGGGCGTCCCGGCGCTCCTCGACCTGATCGTGCGCCAGGTCCCGCCGCCGAAGGGCGAGCGCGCCGGGCCGCTGCGGGCGCTCGTGATCGACTCGGTCTACGACGACTACCGGGGGATCGTCGTCTACATCCGCGTCGTCGACGGCGTGCTCCGCCCGCGCGACCGGATCGTCCTCATGTCGACCGGCAAGACCTACGAGGTCACCGAGCTGGGGATCTTCCAGCCCCGCGAGAAGGCGACCGAGCAGCTCGAGGCGGGCGAGGTGGGCTACTTCTGGGGCGCGATCAAGTCGCTCGAGGACGTGCGGATCGGCGAGACGGTCACGCACTTCAAGGACTCGGGGACGCCCGCGACCACGCCGCTGCCGGGCTACAAGGACCCGCAGCCGATGGTCTTCGCCTCGATCTTCCCGACCTACAACGGCGAGCTGCCGCAGCTCCGCAAGGCGCTCGAGAAGCTGCACCTGAACGACGCGAGCTTCACCTACGAGCCCGACAAGTCGGAGGCGCTCGGGTTCGGGTTCCGCTGCGGCTTCCTCGGGCTCCTCCACATGGACGTCGTGCAGGAGCGGCTCGAGCGGGAGAGCAACGTCACGATCGTCCAGACGGCCCCGAGCGTGAGCTACGAGGTCGTGAAGACCGGCGGCGAGGTCGCCCTGATCACCTCGCCCGCGGCGCTGCCGGACGCGAACTTCATCGTCGAGATCCGCGAGCCGATCGTGCGCGCGCAGATCGTCACGCCGACCGAGTACGTGGGCGCGATGAACACGCTGAACGTGACGAAGCGGGGCAAGTTCGTCCGCCAGGAGCACCTCGGCCAGAGCCGCGTGATCCTCGTCTACGACGTGCCGCTGGCCGAGATCGTCTACGACTACTACGACACGCTGAAGAGCGCCTCGCGCGGCTACGCGACGCTCAGCTACGAGCTCCAGGGCTACCAGGCGAGCGACCTCGTGAAGCTGAACGTCCTCGTCAACGGGACGCCCGTGGACGCGCTGTCGACGATCTGCCACCGGAGCGAGGCGGAGGTCCGCGGGCGCGAGCTGTGCAAGCGGCTGCGCGAGGAGATCCCGCGCCACATGTTCGACGTGCCGATCCAGGCCGCGATCGGCGGGCGGATCATCGCGCGCGAGACGGTCAAGGCGCTCCGCAAGGACGTGACCGCGAAGTGCTACGGCGGCGACGTGAGCCGCAAGCGCAAGCTGCTCGAGAAGCAGAAGGAGGGCAAGAAGCGGATGAAGCACGTCGGCAACGTCGAGATCCCGCAGAAGGCCTTCCTGGCGGCGCTCGGGAGCGGCGGCGACGACGGGGGCAAGAAGAAGAAGAAGTGAGCGGCGCGGGAGGGCACGAGCCGGGGGGCCGCCCCCCGGTCGATCCCCCGGATCGGGGCCGAGCGGGGCGCGAGCCGAGCGCGTGGGCCCCCGCGCCCGGCGCGGGCCCCGGCCCGCTCGAGGAGGAGCCCCTCCCCTGCTGCGACGAGGCCGCGCTCGAGGCGCTCCGCGCGCGCGACCGGGCCGAGGAGCAGGACGCCAAGGCGCTCGCGCGCGCGCTCGAGCCCGGGCGGTGCCCGGTCTGCGGCGCGCCGACGCTCGAGGCGGTCCACGAGCCGGCCTGGGTCCGGCCCCTCCTGGCCCGCCCCGGGCTGCGCTGCGCCGGCTGCGGGCTCGAGGCCGAGCGCTGGCCGAGCCGGCTGGGCTGGGCGCTCGCGACCGGGGCGGCGCTCGCGACGGCCTGGGGCGGCGCCTGGGCGCTCCTGGCCGCGCAGCGGCTCCAGGACCCGAACCTGCGCACGGCGCTCCTCATCCTGGGCGGGCTCGCCTTCGCGGGCGGGCTGCGCTGGGGCGCGCGCGTGCAGTCGGCCGGGAGCACCGAGCTGCTCGCGGGGCGGCTCGTGCGGGGCTGGCGGCGCCGGCGCGGCGAGCCCGACCCGGGGGAGCACGCGCCCGGCTGGCTCGGCGACCACCTCGAGGCGATCGTCGTCGCGGTCGTGCTCGCGCTCGTGATCCGGCACGTCGCGATGGAGGCGTTCGTGATCCCGACCGGGTCCATGGCGCCCACGCTCCTCGGCGACCACTTCGTGGTCGGCTGCGACGGCTGCGGCGCGGCGCTCGAGGTCGGCTGCAACGAGGGCGAGTTCCGCTGGGCCGACGAGACGCGCGTGATCGAGGCCTCCTGCGCGCTCTGCCAGCGCCGGGTCGACGTCGAGGTCCGGCCGCAGGACGTGCGCGGCGGCAACAAGATCCTCGTGAACAAGCTCGCCTACCGGCTCGGGCGCCCGCGGCGCTGGGACGTCGCGGTGTTCCGCTTCCCGCGCCAGCCGTGGCGCAACTACATCAAGCGGCTCGTCGGGCTCCCGGGCGAGCGGCTCGAGGTCAAGAACGGCGACCTGTGGGTCGACGGCGCGCTCGCGCGCAAGCCGGACGCGGTGCAGGACGCGCTCTGGATCCCGGCGCTCGACACGTGGCACGACGACCCCGAGGCCGACGCGTCGCACCGCGGCTGGTCGCTCGCGGCCGCGGACGGCGACCCCGACGCGCCGCCCGACCCCGCCCCGGCCTGGGAGCACGGCCCCGCCGGCCGACGCCTCGTCTGCCGCCCCCCGGCGGGGCGGCCCGCCCCCTGGCTCCGCTCGCGCCCGGTGCGCGACGAGTACGTCTACAGCCGGGGCTGGGAGCGCGGCCGCAACCTGGTGGCCGACCTGCGGGTGCGCGCGACGGTCGTGCCCGCGGAGGGCGCCGTGGTCCGGCTGGGCGTGGTCGAGGACGGGCGGGTCGTGAGCTGCGAGCTGCCGGCGCGCGCCGCGGGCCCCGGCACGTTCGCGCTGCTCGTCGACGGCGCGGTCCAGCTCCAGGCCGAGGGGCCCGCGCTCCGGCCAGGCCGGCCGGCCGAGGTCGTGCTCGCCTACGCCGACGACCGCGCGCGCGTGCTCGTCGACGGCGTGGCCGTGCTCCCGCCCTGGCTCGACGCGTTCGGCCCGCCGCGCACGGACGCGGACGCGCGCGCGCTCGTGGGCGCGCGCGGCGGCGAGGTCGCGTTCGAGCGGGTGCGGGTCGACCGCGACGTCCACTACGTCGCGACCGGCTCGATCCACGACCCGGGCCGCCAGGCGATCGACGTGCCGGCCGACGGCTACTTCGCGCTCGGCGACAACAGCCCGAGCTCGGAGGACGGGCGGCGCTGGGGGTTCCTGCGCGAGGGGCACCTGGTCGGGCGCGCGTTCCTCGTGTTCTGGCCGCTCGAGGGGAGGCTGATCCGGTGACGAGCTCGGAGGCGGGGGCTCCCGCGCCGGCGGCGCCTGCGGGCGCGCCCGACCCCCTCGACGACCCGGCCCTGCGCCGCGCCCTCGCGGCCCACGACCGGCGCCTCGTCGAGGCGGCGACTGCTGCCATCCGCGACCTGGCCCCGGGCCCGTGCCCGGGCTGCGAGGGCGGCCGGCTCGAGGCGCGCGCCTGGCCGGCCCCGTGGGACGCGCTCGCCCGCCTGCTCCTCGGCCGCCCGACGCTCGCCTGCGCGAAGTGCGGGCTCGAGGCCCCCGCCGTCCCGAGCCCCCTGGGCCTCGGCCTCGGCCTCGCCGGCGCGGCCGCGCTCGTCGTGGCGGGGCTGCAGGTGATCCTCGCCGCGCAGCAGCTCACCGCGGCGGCGGAGCGCAACGGGCGGTTCGCGCTGGGCGCGCTCCTGCTCCTCCCCGGCGCGCAGCTCGGCTCCGCCGTGTGGGCCGCGTGGCAGGGGCGCCTGGCCGCGCTGCGGCTCGTGTCGCGCCTGCGGACGCGCGAGGCGGGGGGCCTCGACGCGCCGCGCGCGACCTGGCTGCAGGAGAACCTCCGCGAGCTGGCGTTCGCGGCCGTGCTGTTCCTCGGGCTCCGGCACGTCGCGATCGAGGCGTTCGTGATCCCCACGGGGTCCATGGCGCCGACGCTCTACGGGAACCACTTCCGCGTCGCGTGCGCGCGCTGCGGGTTCCCGTTCGCGCTCGGCAAGGGCGAGCACGAGGCGCCGCCCGAGACGGTCCGCGCGCGCTGCCCGGTCTGCGACGAGCAGTTCGTCGCGCCCGCGGGGCCGGTCGCGCACGGCAACAAGATCCTCGTGAACAAGCTCGCCTACCGCGTGGGCGCGCCCGGCCGCTGGGACGTGGTCGTGTTCCGCTACCCGTCGAGCCCGCAGCAGAGCTACATCAAGCGGCTCGTCGGGCTCCCGGGCGAGACGATCCGGATCGAGAACGGCGACGTGTTCGTCGACGGGCGCCGGGCGCGCAAGCCCGACCCCGTGCAGGACGCGATCTGGATCCCGGTCGTCGACGGGCGGCGGCCCTGGCCGGGGGCCGACGTGCGCTGGCTCGCCGACCCGGCCTCGGCCGACGCCTGGGACGTGGCGACCGACGGGGCGCGGCTCACGGCCCGGCCGGGGCCCGGGGGGCCCGCCTGGGTCACGCTGCGCGGGCCGGGGCCCCAGGGCGGGGTCACGGACTACTGCGCCTACAACCGGCACGGCGACCCGGCGGGCGACAAGGCCGTGGCCGACCTGCGCGTGCTCGCGACGCTCGAGGCCCCGGCCGACGCGCCCGAGGGCTCGACGGCGCTCCTGGCCGTCGTCGAGAACCACGCGCGCGAGGTCGTGGCGACGTTCCCGATCGGCCGCGGGCGCGGCACGTACCTGCTCCGCGCGGGCGAGCGCGAGCTGGCCCGGTTCGAGGGGCCGGCGCTCGCGCCGGGCCGCCGCCACGAGGTCGCGCTCGCCTACGCCGACGACCGGGCCCGGCTGATCGTGGGCGGGCGGGCGCTCTGCGCGGGCGACGACGACGACGCCCCGGCGCGGACCGACCACGCGACCGTCCGCGTCGGGGCCGCCGGCCCGGGGGCGCTGACGTGGCGCGAGGTGCGCGTCGACCGCGACGTGCACTACGTCCCGCTCGGCAGCATGAGCCTGCTCGGCGAGCGGTTCGACCCGGCCCAGACGCCGGTCACGGTCCCGGCCGACGGCTACCTCGTGCTGGGCGACAACAGCCCGAGCTCGCTCGACAGCCGCGCCTGGGGCTTCGTGCGGGCCGGGCACCTCCTCGGGCGCGCCTTCCTCGTATGGTGGCCGCTCTGGCCGTTCGAGGGGAGACTGGTGCGCTGATGCTCCAGGTGCGCGGGCTCGAGAAGGCGTTCAAGCGGCCGATCGTCACCGGCGTCTCGTTCGACGTCGGCGCGGGCGAGGTCGTGGGGCTCCTCGGCGTGAACGGCGCCGGAAAGACGACGACGTTCCGGATGGCCATGGGCATGATCGCGCCCGACCGCGGGACCGTGCGCTTCCTCGGGCAGGATGTGACGCGTCTGCCCATGGTCGTGCGCGCGCGGCAGGGCATGGGCTACCTCGCGCAGGAGCACTCGGTGTTCCGCGACCTCACGGTCGAGGAGAACCTGCTCGTCGTGCTCGAGCGCATGCCGCTCGATCGGCGCGCGCGCCGGGCCCGCTGCGACGCGCTGCTCGACGAGTACGGGCTCGGGCCCACGCGGCGGCAGCGCGCGCACACGCTCTCGGGCGGGCAGAAGCGCCGGCTCGAGGTCGCGCGCCTGCTCGTGACGGCCCCCAAGCTCGTGCTCCTCGACGAGCCGTGGCACGGGGTCGACCCGATCGCGCGCGGGGAGATCCAGCAGATCGTGTTCGACCTGCGCGGGCGGGGGATCAGCGTGTTCATCACGGACCACGACGCCGAGCGCGTGCTCTCGACCGTCGACCGCGTCTACCTCATGCACGAGGGGCGGGTCGCCGTCGAGGGCCCGCCGCAGGCCGTGCTCGAGAGCGAGCTCGCGCGCCGCGTCTACCTGGGCGCCGACTTCCGGCTCGAGCTCGCGGCCCGCCCCGCGCCGGCGGGCGCCGCGGCCGCCGCGCCCGAGGCGGACGCCGCGCGGGACGGGCCGGGGGCCGAGGGCGCCGAGGAGGCCGCGTGACGGCGACGAACGGGGCGGAGCCCGGGGCCCCGGCCGGGGCCGGGGCGGGGGCGGCGGCCGCCGCGGGCGCCGAGGCCCAGGCCGCGGAGGGGGACGCGCTCGCCCTGACGGCGGCCGAGGTCGCGGCCCACGCCGTCTCCGGCCCCGAGGCGGAGGCCGAGGCGCAAGCGCTCGAGCAGGACCCCGTCGAGGCCATGCGCGCGGGCGGGCGCTCGCCCGAGCTGGCCGGGTTCCTGGGCTGGCTCCTGCCTGGCCTCGGGCACCTCTACGGCGGGCAGGTCCGCAAGGGCGCGGTGAGCCTCGTGCTGCTCGTCGGCATGCAGGTCGCGGGGCTCCTCCTCTCGCGCGGCGAGGCCGTGTCGCTCGACAAGGAGACGGGGCACCCGTTCGCCTTCGTGGCGCAGGTCGGCGGCGGCCTGCCGGTCGTGCTCGCCGCCGCGCGCACGCACGGCAAGCTGCCGGGCTTCGCCCCGCCGGCTCCGCTCGACTACGAGGACCCGGCCTACGTGGCGCGGCTCCACGAGCACGAGACGGGGCTGCTCCTGCTCATGGTGGCGGGGCTCCTGAACCTCCTGCTCGTCCATGACGCGCTGAGCGGCCTCCCGGGCGGGCTCGGACGGCGCAACGAGGAGGCGCGCCTGCGCCGCCGCCTCGAGGCCTTGCGCCGCGCGCAGGCGGCGCGCGCGGCCGGGCTCCCGACCGCGCAGGC
>JANJTH010000569.1 GCA_024711205.1 Planctomycetota bacterium
CGTCGGCGTGGTGGCCTTCTTGCTGTTTTTCTTGGACAGGGGGGGTTTTCAGGGGGGGGGCTCGGGTCGGTTCAACTTTATCGGGGGCGTCGCTGACTGGGTTTTGTGCCCCTACCGGGGGGGGGGGGGGTCGGCCCCCCCCCCCCCCCCCCCCCCCCCCCCACTTCCGGGATGGGCGACGCCCTTCGGGCGTCGATCGCGACCACGATGGCCTGGCTGCCGAACCGGCGCGCGCCCTCGGTGAGGAGCTCGGGGCGGGCGAGGGCGGCCGTGTTGATCGCGACCTTGTCGGCGCCGGCGTCGAGGAGGCGCGCCATGTCGTCGAGCGAGCGGACGCCGCCGCCCACGGTGAAGGGGACGAACACCGTGTCGGCGACGCGCCGGATCATGTTGAGCGTCGCGTCGCGCGCCTCGTGACTCGCGCCGATGTCGAGGAACACGAGCTCGTCGGCCTCCTCGGCGTCGTAGCGGGCCGCCGCCTCGACCGGGTCGCCCGCGTCGCGCAGGCCCACGAACCGCGTGCCCTTGACCACGCGCCCGCGGTCGACGTCGAGGCAGGGGATCACGCGCCGGGCGAGCACGGACCCTCCGGGGCCGGGTCGCTGCGGGACGCGCCGGCGACCGTCGCGAGCGCGTCCGCGAGCGTGAACCGCCCGTCGAGGAGCGCGCGCCCGACGATGCACGCGTGGAGGCCGGCGGCCGCGGCGCGCGCGAGGTGCTCGAGCGCGCCGACGCCGCCCGAGAGCGTGACCTTGAGCCCGGACGCCGCCTGGAGCGAGGTCCCGCCGTCGACGTCCGGCCCCTCGAGCATGCCGTCGCGGCTGACCTCGGTGTAGACGCACCGCACGAGCCCCGCCGCGCGCGCGCGCCGCGCGAGCTCGAGCGCGTCGACGGCGGCCGCCGCCTCCCAGCCGCGCACGGCGACCCGCCCGTCCTTCACGTCGAGCCCGAGGACGACCCGCGGGCCGAAGCGCGCGCCGAGCCGGTCGAGCGCGGCCGGGTCCTCGGCGGCCCACGTGCCCACGATCGCGTGCGCGGCCCCCGTCGCGAGCACGGCCTCGACGGCGGCCTCGTCGCGGATCCCGCCGCCCACCTCGACCGGCACGCCCGCCGCCTCGACCATGCGCGCGACGAGGTCGGCGTTGCGGCGCCGCCCGTCGCGCGCCGCGTCGAGGTCGACCACGTGGATCAGGCGCGCGCCGCCCCGCGCGAGCGCCCGCGCGGCCTCGACCGGGTCCGCGTCGTAGCGCAGCTCGCGGTCGTAGTCGCCCTGCACGAGCCGCACGCAGCGCCCGTCGCGAATGTCGAGGGCCGGGACCACGATCACGGTCGGACCTCCAGCGCGGGCTCCCCTGCGCCCGCCGGCGCGCCCGCCGGCTCCCCTGCGCCCGCCGGCGCCCGCTCGGGCGCGGACAGGCGCGGCCGCGGGACGCACGCGAGGAGCGCCGCCGGCAGCGGCGAGGGTAGGGCCGCGAAGCGGGCCAGGAGCGCGAGCCCCGCCTGCTGGCTCTTCTCGGGGTGGAACTGCGCGCCCCACACCGCGCCCGCGCGGCAGGCCGACGGGAACGTGACCCCGTAATCCGTCTCGGCCGCGCGCGTCGCGGGGTCGTCGTCGGTCGCGGCGAACGAGTGGACGAAGTAGTACCAGGCCGCTCCGTCCGGGCCCGCCGGCCCGAGCACGGGGTCGTCGCGCAGCGCGCGGGCCTGGCTCCAGCCGCAGTGCGGGACGGGCAGGTCGCCCGCGGCCAGGCGCGCCACCCGTCCGCGCAGGAGCCCCAGCCCCGCATGCCGGCCGTGCTCCTCGCCGAGCTCGTAGAGCGCCTGCATGCCGACGCACACGCCGAGCGTGGGCAGGTCGGCCGCCGCGCGCGCGCGCACGACGGCGTCGAGCCCGCGGGCCCGCAGGGCCGCGAGGAACTCGCCGAACGCGCCGACGCCGGGCACGACGAGGTGCGTCGCGGCGAGCGCGCGCGCCGGGTCCGCCGTGCGCTCGACCGGGCGCCCGAGCGTCGCGAGCGCCTTCTCGGCCGAGCGGACGTTGCCGATCCCGACGTCGACGACGGCGATCACGCGCCCCCGCCCGCGCGCTCGCCGAGCACGCCCTTCGTCGACATGACGCCCGCGCCCCGCGCCCGCGGGGCGAGCGCCGCCGCGAGCGCCCGCGCGCACGCCTTCCAGGTCGCCTCGAGGACGTGGTGCTGGTTGCGCCCGCGCACGCAGTCGACGTGGAGCGTCACGCCCGCGTGCTGCGCGAAGCTGTGCCAGAAGTGCTCGGCGAGCTCGACCGGCAGGTCCCCCACGCGCTCGCGCAGGACGGGCACCGCCCAGCACAGCCACGGCCGCCCCGACAGGTCGACCGCCGCGCGCACGAGCGCCTCGTCCATGGGCACGTAGGCGTGCCCCATGCGGACGATCCCCGCCCGGTCGCCGGTCGCCTTCGCGAAGGCCAGCCCGAGCGTGATCGCCGTGTCCTCGACCGAGTGGTGCTCGTCGATGTGGAGGTCCCCCGCGCACTCGACCTCGAGGTCGAACAGCCCGTGCTGGGCGAACGCCGCCAGCATGTGGTCGAGGAACCCGAGCCCCGTCCCGCCCGAGAACGCGCCCTCGCCGTACGGTGTGAACGCGACCCGCACCTCGGTCTCGCGCGTCTTCCGCCGCTCTTCGGCCCGCCCGCTCTCGCTCATGGCGCCCCCCGGCTCCAGGTCACTCCGCCCGCACCCGGCGGAGCTCTTCCCGTTCCCGTTCCCGTTCCCGTTCCCGTTCCCGCGGTTTGCGCGACCGCCCCGCCCACGACCCGCCCACACCCAGCGGAGCTCTTCCCGTTCCCGTTCCCGTTCCCGTTCCCGTTCCCGTTCCCGCGGTTCGCGCGACCGCCCCCTGTCTCTTCCCGCTCTCCCGTGCCCCTGGCGCCCTCCGGCCCCAGGTCACTCCCCCCCTCTTCCCCTGCCCTTGCCCTTGCCCTTGCCCTTGCCCTTGCCCTGCTGCCCCGCGTCCCTGGCGCCCGCCCCCCAGGTCACTCCCTCATCCCCGCCACGACCTCCGCGTTCTCCAGCTCGTCGCCGACGCTCACCCGCAGGCAGCCCGCCAAGAGCGGCTGCCCCGAGACGTCGCGCGCGAGGACCCCGCGCGCGTCGAGCGTCGCGAGCACCTCACGCGGCGGGCGCTCCGAGCGCACGCACAGGAAGTTCGCGGCGGACGGCCAGGGCCAGAACCCAGGGATCGCCGCGATCTCCCGCGCCAGCCCCGCCCGGAGCGCGAGCAGCCGCGCCGTGCGCGGGGCGAGCAGCTCGTCGTAGCGGTCGAGCGCGGCGGACGCCGCGATCGTCGAGAACCGGCTCAGGTTGTAGGGCAGCCGCACCTTGTCGAGCTCGCGCGCGAGGCGCGGGTCCGCGAGCAGGTAGCCGACGCGGAGCCCCGCGAGCGCGAGCGCCTTCGAGAAGGTCCGCAGGAGCACGAGCCGCGGGTGCCGGGCGAGCAGCCCGCCCGCGTTCCAGGGCGCGAACTCGTGGTAGGCCTCGTCGACGACGACGAGCCCGTCCGTCTCCTCGAGCAGGCGGAGCACCCCGGCCTCGGGCAGGAACGACCCGGTCGGGTTGTTCGGGCTGCACACGACGACGAGCCGCGCCGCCGACGCGCGCGCCGAGGCGACGAGCGCGTCGACGTCGAAGACGAGCCCGTCCCCGGGCCCCGGGCCCGCCGGCACGAGCGGGACCGGGCAGACCTCGCCGCCGGCGACGCGGATCATGGTCGGGTAGAGCGAGAACGTGGGCACGGCGAGCACGACCGTGGCCCCCGGCTCGACGGTCGCCTGGAACAGGACCGAGAGCAGCTCGTTGCTGCCGTTGCCCGCGAGCACGCCGTCGGGCGTCCAGCCGGCGCGCGCGGCCAGGCGCTCGAGCAGGCCCGTCGGCGTGAAGTCGGGGTAGCGCCCCCACGGGGCCGCGGACATCGCCGCGAGCACCTCGGCCTTGAACTCCGCGGGCAGCTCGAACGGGTTCTCGTTCTGGTTGACCTTCACGCGGTGCGGGCGCGGCGGGAGCGTGTAGTGCCCGAGCGCGCGCACGACCGGGCGCACGAGCGCCGTCGGGTCGTCGGGCGCGGGGCCCTGCCCGGCCGCGCTCACGACGCCGGCCCCGCGGGCAGGCGGCCCTGGCGCGCGAGCACCGAGCGCGCGTGCGCCTCGAGGCCCTCGGCGCGGGCGAGCGCGACCACGTCGTCGCCCGTGCGCGCGAGCCGGGCCTCCGTGTAGCGGATCAGGCTCGTGCGGCGCACGAAGTCGTCGACGCCCAGGCCCGAGGCCCAGCGCGCCGTGCCGGCCGTCGGCAGCACGTGGTTCGGGCCGGCCAGGTAGTCGCCGACGGCCTCGGGCGACCAGGCGCCCAGGAACAGCGCGCCCGCGTGGCGCACGCGCGGCGCGACGGCCTCGGGGTCGCGGACGCACAGCTCGACGTGCTCGGCCGCGAGCCGGTCGGTGAGCGCGAGCGCGGCCTCGAGGTCGGGCACGAGGAACACGGCGCCGAACCGGGCGAGCGAGGCCGCGGCCGTCTCGCGCCGGGGCAGGAGCGCGACCTGCCGGGCGGCCTCGGCCGCGATCGCGCGCGCGAGCGGCGCGTCCCAGGTGATCGCGATCGCCGCGGCCTCGGCGTCGTGCTCGGCCTGCGCGAGCAGGTCGGCCGCGACCCAGGCGGGGTCGGCCGTCGCGTCGCACAGGACGACGACCTCGCTCGGGCCGGCGAAGCTGTCGATCCCGACCTGCCCGAACACGAGCCGCTTCGCGGTCGCGACCCACAGGTTGCCCGGGCCGACGATCTTGTCGACGCGCGGCACCGACTCGGTCCCGTAGGCGAGCGCGGCGACCGCCTGCGCGCCGCCGATCCGGAACGTCCGGTCGACGCCGGCGAGGAGCAGCGCCGCGGCGAGCGCGGGCGTCCGCTCGAGCGCGCGCGGCGGCGTCACGGCGACGAGCTCGTCGACGCCGGCGACCCGCGCGGGCAGCGCGTTCATGAGCACGGACGACGGGTAGGCCGCCGTGCCGCCGGGCACGTAGAGCCCGGCGCGCGCGAGCGGGAGCACGCGCAGCCCCAGGTCCACGCCGTCGCCGTCGTCGTAGCGGAGCCCCTCGCGGCGCTGCCGCTCGTGGAAGGCGCGGATCGACGCGGCCGCCCGCTCGAGCGCGCCGCGCACGGCCGGGTCGACCCCCGCCGCGAGCGCCTCGAGCTCCGCCCGCCCGACCTCGAGCCGGTCGGCGGTGAGGTCGACGCCGTCGAGCTCGCGCCCGAGCGCGAGGAGCGCCGCGTCGCCCTCGCGGCGCACGCGCTCGACGAGCGCGGCCGTCCGCGCGAGGACCTCGGGCGACGGCCCGCCGCCGCGCTCGAGGATCGCCGCGAGCCGCGGCGGGAGCTCGCCCGGCGTCCACGGCACGACCGGGACCGCCGGCGCGTCGACGTCGGGGTGGTCCGCGGCGGGAGACCCCGCCGGGCGCGGCGCCGGCACGCTCGCGGCGCCGACCGGGGCGGACGCCCCCGCGGCCGGGGCAGCGGCCGTCGCCC
>JANJTH010000588.1 GCA_024711205.1 Planctomycetota bacterium
CCCGCCCGCCCGCGCCCCCGCGGTCGCGCCCCCGCGCGCGGCCTCCTCGACCACGCGCCGGAACAGTGCCTCGAGCCGATCGGCCGGCGTGCTCACCTCGACGGGCCCCCCGCCGGGCGCCGCGGCCTCCAGCGCCCGCGCGAGCGCCGCCGGGTCGACGCCCGCGGGCGGCTCGAGCTCGAGGCGCACGCGCCCGCGGCGGGCGAGGAGCGCCCGGGTCGGCCCGAGCGTCTGCAGCCGCCCGCCGTAGAGGATCGCGATCCGGTCGGCGAGGTCCTCCACGTCGTCGAGCAGGTGCGTGCACACGAGCACGGTCCGGCCGCGCCGGCGCAGCTCGGCGATCAGCTCCTTGATCTCGCGCACGCCGAGCGGGTCGAGCCCCGAGGTCGGCTCGTCGAGCACGAGCAGGTCGGGGTCGCCCACGAGCGCGACGGCGAGCCCGATCCGCCGCGCCATGCCCTTCGACATCTCGCCCACGGGCCGGTCGGCCGCGCCCTCGAGCCCGACCATGGCGATCAGCTCGTCCGTGCGGCGGCGCCGCTCGGGGCGCGGCAGCCCGTGCAGCCGCCCGAACAGCTCGAGCGTCTCGCGCGCGTCGAGGAAGCGGTGCAGCCGCGTCTCCTCGGGCAGGTAGCCCACGCGCGCGCGGACCGCGCTCGCGCGCGGCGAGGCGCCGAACACGGCGACGCGCCCGCGCGTCGGCGCGAGCAGCCCGAGGATCAGCTTGATCGTCGTCGACTTCCCGGCCCCGTTCGGGCCGAGGAGCGCGAGCACCTCGCCCGGCTCGAGCGCGAGCGTCAGCGGGTGGAGCGCCCGCACGCGCGGGCGGCCCCAGAAGTCGAGGTAGGTCTTCTCGACCCCGAGCAGGTCGACGACCGGCCCGGGGCCCGCGCTCACGCGAGCTCCTCGCCCAGGCGGATCAGGCGCGCCGAGTTGAACACGACGAACAGGCTGCCCGCGTTGTGGAGCAGGATCGCCATGAGCGGGCTCACGACGCCCGCCCCGGCGAGCGCGAGGCCCGAGGCGAGCAGGCCCGCGCCCACGAGGAGGTTCGCCGTCACGACCCCGCGCGTGCGCCGCGAGAGGTGGACGAGGAACGGGACGCGCCGCAGGTCGTTGTTCATGAGCGCGATCCGCGCCGAGCCGATCGCGACGTCGCTCCCGGCCGCGCCCATGGCGATCCCCAGGTCGCCCGTCGCGAGCGCGGGCGCGTCGTTCACGCCGTCGCCCACGACCGCGACGCGCTCCCCGCGGGCGCGCGCCGCGTCGACGAGCGCGAGCTTCTGCGCCGGCAGGCACTCGGCCGCCACGTCGTCGCAGCCCAGCTCGAGCCCCACGCGCCGGGCCACGTCCCAGCGGTCGCCCGTCATGATCGAGACGCGCCCGAGCCCCTCGGCCCGCAGCCCGGCCACGGCCGCGGCCGCCTCCGGCCGCACGGCGTCCTCGAGCCCGAGCGTCGCCACGTGCGCGCCGTCGACCGCGACGTAGAGGCGCGAGAGCGCCCGGTCCCCGGCCGCCGCCGCCCCGCCCGGACCGCCGGGGCCGGCGTCGGGCGCCTCGGCGACCTCCGGCGCGTCGACGCCGTCCTCCGTGAGCAGCGCGCGCCGCCCGAGCAGCACGCGCCGCCCGCCCACGGCCGCGCGCAGGCCGAGCCCCGGGACCTCCTCGACCTCGCGGGGCGCCGGCGGGTCGAGCCTCGCCTCGGCCGCGACCGCGACGACGGCGCGCGAGGCGGGGTGGTTGCTGCGCGCGGCCGCGGCGGCGGCCAGGCGCAGCGCCGCGGCCGGGTCGGCCCCGGGCGCCGGCTCGAGCGCGACGACCGCGAGCCGCCCGGTCGTGAGCGTGCCCGTCTTGTCGAACAGGACGGCCGTGAGCTCGCCCGCGACCTCGAGGTCCCGCGCGTCCTTGACGAGGATCCCCAGGCGCGCCGCGCAGGAGAGCGCCGCGACCATGGCCGTCGGCGTCGCGAGCACGAGCGCCGTCGGACAGGCCACGACGAGCGCGGCCACGAACCGCTCGGGGTCGCGCGTGAAGAACAGGATCACGAACGCGAGCATGAGCACGACGGGGAGGTACCAGGCGACGTAGCGGTCGATCACGCGCGCGACGCGCGGGCGGGTCGCCTCGGCGCGCAGGATCAGCTCCTTGACCCGGCCGAGCGTCGTCTCGGGGCCGGCGCGCGTGACGCGCAGCTCGAGCGCGCCGGTGAGGTTCGTCGTGCCCGCGAACACGTCGGCGCCCGGGCCCTTCTCGGCCGGGACGGACTCGCCCGTGATGCTCGCCTCGTCGAGCGTCGAGCGGCCGAGCACGACGGTCCCGTCGGCCGGCACGTTGTCGCCCGGGCGGACCCGCACGAGGTCGCCCGGCGCGAGCGCGGAGGCCTCGACCTCCTCCTCGCGCGCGCCGCCCGCCCCGTCCTCCGTGACGCGGCGGGCGACGGTCGGGGTGAGCCGCACGAGCGACTCGATCGCGACGCGCGCGCCGAGCGCGGTCCGCCGCTCGACGAGCTCGCCCAGGAGCGCGAAGAAGGCCACCGTGCCCGCGACGACGTAGGACTCGAAGGCCAGCGCAGAGACGACGCCGAGCGCGATCAGCTCGTCGAGCTCCAGCCGCCTGCGCACGAGGTTCCGCGCCGAGCGCGCGACGAGCGGGAGCGCGAGCACGAGCGCGCCGAGCGCCGCGAGCGCGTCGGCCACGGCCGGGTCGTGGAGCGCGAACGTCCGCGCGAGCACCCCGTCGAGCACGAGCGCCCCGCCGAGGAACGTGACGACGAGCCGGCGCAGGACCCAGGCCTCGGCCTCGACGCCGCCCGGGCCGGCGCCGTGGGCCCCTCCGGCCGCCGGGCTCGCCGCGGCCTGCGCGGCCGCCCGGGGCGCGACCGCCTGCCCCGCCGGCTCAGCGGCCGCCATGCTCGCGCTCCCACGCCGCGCGCTCGACCTCGGCCCGGAGCGCGCGCGCGTCGCGCTCGAGCCGCAGGCGGAGCGGGCCGTCCGTCAGCAGGAACGCCTCCTCGACGCCGCCCAGCGCGCGCGCGAGCGCCTGCGCGAGCATGCGCCGCTCCCAGCCGGCCGGGTCGCGCCGCCGCTCGGGCAGGTGCGCCGCGAGCTCGGCCGCGGCCGCCTGCGCGTCGGCGCGGACGCGCGAGGCCTCGACGGCGGCGGCCGAGCGGACCCGCGCCTCCTCGGTCAGGGCCTCGCCGCGCAGGCGCGACGCGGCGGCCAGCGCCTCCGAGCGCTGCTTGTCCCTGTCCTGCGCGGCCCGCAGCACCGCGGCGAACGCGTCCTGGACCTGGGGCGGGGCGAGCACGTCGCGCTCGAGCTCGACCGCCTGGACCTCGAGCCCGGCGTCGCAGGCGAGGAGCCCCTCCTGGAGCCCGCGCGCGACGGCCGCGGTGAAGTCGCCCTTGCCCGGGCCGAGCAGGAGCTCGACCTCGGCCTCGGCGGCCGCGCGCACGGCCGCGCGCTCGAGCAGGCAGCGGACCGCGGCCTCGGGCTCGGCGAGCGCGAGGAGCGTCCGGCGCGGCGAGGCCACCCCGAGCCGGGCCGCGAGCGCGAGGTGGAGCAGGTTCGCGTCGCCCGTGACGACGTAGCCCTCGCGGGCGGGGTCGACCCCGCGCCCGCGCTCGACCTTCGCGCCCGCCAGCTCGCGCGCGCTCCGCAGCAGGTCGAGCGACTCGACGGTCACGCGCGTCGCGCGGCCCACGTCGACGCGCGCCACCTGGTCGATCACCGGCCAGGCCAGGTGCGCGCCGGGGCCGTGCGCCTCGTCGCCGAGCCGGCCGAGGCGCGCCACGTAGGCGACCTCGTGCGGCGCGACGGTGAACAGGCCGGAGCCCAGGAACCCGAGGGCGAGCAGGACCATGACGACCTGGAGGACCCGGAAGGCCAGCCCCACGGCCTCCTCGAGCGCGGCGGAGGCCGCCTCGGCCTCGTCGCGGCGGCGCCGGGGCCCGGCGCCGCCGGGCCCGCCCGGCCCGTCCGGTTCAGCGGCCACGGCCGTCGCCCTGGCCCTGGTCCGGCCCCGCCGGGTCGCCGTCGGGGTCGCCCGGCCGTCGGGGCGGGGCCCGCCCGGCGGGGCCGCCCGGGGCCGCGTCGCGGCGCGGGTCGAGCAGGTCGAACGGGGGGCCGCTCGTGTCGAGCACGAGCGTCGTCCGGCGCGCGAGCAGCGCCTCGAGCGCCTCGAGCTTCTTGAGGAACGTCGCCAGCTCCGGGTCCTGCGCGAGCGCCTCGTAGTGCACGCGCGCGTCGAGCTCGGCCTGCGAGAGCGTCCGCCGCGCCGCGGCCCGGGCCTCGGCGAGCAGCGTGTCGCGCTCGCGCTCGGCCGCCGCGCGGATCCGCCCCGCCTCGGCCTCGCCCTCGGCCTGCAGCTCCGCGGCGCGCGCCTCGCGCTCCTTCTTCATGCGCTCGAACACGGCCGCGGTCGCCGCCTCGGGCAGCCCGAGCCGGCGGATCCCCACGACCTCGACCTCGAGCCCGAGCCGCCGCGCGTCGGCCCGGACCTTCTCGAGGATCCGCCCCTCGATCTCGTCGTAGCGGAGCCGCGCGCGGTCGGTCGAGACGAGCGCGCCGAACGGGTACTCCGAGATCGTCTCGAGCTGCCGGCTGCGCAGCGCGTGGCCGAGCTGCCGGCTCGCCTCGTCGGTGTCGCCGGCCGTCTCGACGAGCGCGCGCGCGGACGCGACGCGCCAGAGCGCGAACGTCGCGACGAGGATCGGCCGGCGGTCGGCCGTGGCCATCTCCTCGAGCGGCGTCTTGAGGACGCGCAGGCGCCCGTCGAGGTGCCGGACCTGCTGGATCGGCCAGGGCCACTTGAGGTGCGGCCCGGGCTCGGCGTCGTCGCGCGTCGCGCGTCCGAACGTGAGCACGACCGCGACCTCGGAGTCGCGCACCTGGTAGACGACGGTCCGCCCGACGAGGAGCAGCACCACGAGCGCCGCGACCACGAGGCTCAGCCGCTGCTGCGCGAGCCCGCCCGGGCGCGGGGCGGCCTCCGGGCCGGGGCCCTGCGCCCCGCGGGCCTGGGCGCCCGCGCCCTGGTCGCCGGCGTCGGCGCTGGCTGGAGGTGGTCCGCTCACTCGCCCCCCTCGGCGCCCTGCGCGGGCGCCCCGACCACCTCGGCGCCCAGGTCGAGCTGCTCGGCGGTGACCTTGTCCTGCAGGTTCAGGTCGGTGACGGCGCCCGCCGCCCCGGGCCCGAGCACGACCTTGCGCGCGTCGCGGGCGCCCTGCGCGAGCGCGCGCAGGCGGCGCTCGAGCCGGAACACGCCGGGGGCGGCCCGGTCGAGCGCGCGGAGCGCCGCGAACCGCTCGGCGTCGGCGGCGAGCAGGAGCACGCGCGTCCGCGCGGCGACCTCGGCCTCGGCGCGCAGGCGCTCCGCCTCGGCCCGGGCCCGCGGGCCCGTGCGGGCCGCGTCGGCGCGCGCCGCGAGGACCGCGGCCTCGCGCTGCTCGAGCGCCGAGGTGACCGACTCGAAGGCGAGGCCGACCTCGACCGGCGGGTGGACCTCGATCAGGTGCACGTCGTCGACCTCGAGCCCGCACCCGTGGCGCGCGAGCGCGGCGCGCAGGCGCTCCTCGACGCGCGCCGCCTGCGCGCCGCGCGTCGCGAGGAGCTCGTCGAGGTCCGAGCCGCTGAGCGCGAGGCTCGCCTCCCGCTCGGTGAGGACCGCGAGGAGCGCGTGCGGGTCCTCGACGCGCGCGGCGAAGGCCTGCGCGTCGGCGACCCGGTAGCCGACGGCCGCCGCGGTCACGACGAGGTTCACGGGCACGTCGTTCGGGTCGTCCTCGGCGGCGCCGCGCGCCGGCAGGAGCACGAGCAGCTCGGCGTCGTCCTCGTCCTCGTGCTCGTGGGCGAAGTGGGTCCGGGTCCAGAGGAGCACGTTCTCGCGCTCCCCCTCCTCGAGCCGCGCCGCCTCGTCGTGGCCCTCCTCGCTCGTCACGAGGAGGTGCCGCCGGCGGACCGGGACGAGCACGACCTCGTCGAGCGGCCACGGGAGGGTCAGGTGGAGCCCCGGCCCGCGCACGTCCGCCTGGAGGCGGCCGAGCCGCCGCACGAGCGCCACCTCGTGGGCGTGGACGACGCGGACCGCGCTCGCGAGCCACAGGCACGCGGCCCCGAAGGCGACGATCGGGAGGACCCAGCGCGCGACGAACCGGTAGAACCAGGTCTGCGAGAGCGAGAAGCCGAACTGGTAGTCGACGGCGCGCGCGATCGAGCGGGCGACGTCGCCCGGCGCCGCGAGGAGCCCGAGCAGGCGGCTGTCGTAGACCGGGCGCGGGCGCTCGCCCGCGCGGCGCGGGCGGTACGCCTCGAGCACGAGGAGCGCGAGCGCCTCGAGCCCGAGCAGGGCCTCGACCGCGGCGAAGGCGAGCCCGAGCCGGTCGAGCGCGGGCGCCTCGGCGACGTGCGCGAGCGCGAGGACGGCCCCCGCGACGAACGCGGCGAGCGCCCCGGAGATCGCGCGGCGCGCGCCCGCGGCGGCCTCCTCGAGGTCGCCCTCGCGCGCGAGCGCGTGCGCGTAGCGGCCGAGCAGGAGGAGCGCGAAGGCCCCGCCCGAGAGCCCCGCCGCCGCCGCGAGCGGCGCGGCCGCGAGCGCGCCCGGGTCGAGCCGGACGAGCAGCCAGGCCGCCCCGAGCGAGAGGAGCGCGCCGAGCGCGGCGAACACGGGCGCGCCGCCGCGCTCGAACCGGGCGAGCGCCTGCCGCGCGTCCTCGTCGAGCCCGCCCTCGGCCTCGAAGATCGCGCGCCGACCCTCGCGCGCGAGCGCGAGGAGCCGGGCCGCCTCGCGCTCGGCGGCCCGCGCGCGCGCCCGGTGCTGGGCGAGGAGCCAGGCCGCGGCCCAGACCGGCACGCCGGTCGCGAGGTGGAGCGCCGCGCCGGCGGCGACGAGGGAGCCCAGGTGCCAGGCGAGCGCGCCCGCCGCGAGCGCGGCCAGGGCCGACGCCACCGTCCCGGTCGCCGCGAGCCGGACCGCCCGCCCCCGACCTGGCTCGAGCTCCGTCATGGCCCCCTCTACCCGCTGGCGCGGCGGAGGTTCAGCCGCGCGCGCGGCGCGCGAGTCTACCTGCGAGGGGGGCGAAGTCCCGCGGTCTTCGCCCCCCGCGAAGCGGCGGGTGCGGCCGCGCGCAGGGCGGGGGGACCGCGCGTGGCCCATGGCGAGGATCCGGTCGTCGGGCGGGGAACGCCGCGGGTCGACATGGACCAGGGCGCCATGACGCGGCGCGCGCGTCGTGGCGGGGTGCGTCAACTCCGTTCGTGGCCGTCACGACGCATTGCGACGCAAGGACTTGTCCCGATTGCGCTCGCGCCGGTCGGTGGGGGGATGTAGTCTTCGAGCCGGAGGGAAGCCCATGATCGACGTGCGCCCGCTCGACTGCGCCGCCGAGGACCTCGTCACGTGCGAGGCTCCCCTCGAACGGCCGCGTTACGCCGCGCAGCGGGCGGTCGCGGCCGAGAACGGGCGGTCGCCCGCCGACTTCCTGCTCGCGCGCGCGCGCACCCAGGCCGCGGCGCGCCAGCGCGGGCGGCCCGGCCCCCGCGAGCTCGAGCTCGAGGTCTGCGCTTCCCTTTGAGGGTCCTCCGGGTGAGGCCCTTTGGGCCTCACCCGGAGGACCCTCAAAGGGGTGTGCGGTGGGGGCTGGGCTCGGCGGGGGCGCGACGACGCCGGCTTGGGGGCTTGCCCCGCGGGGGGGCGAGGCGACTCCCGGCGAGACCGTGGCGCTGACTACGGACGCCGACCGTCGACCTGCACGTCGAGCGCGGCCGCGTGCTCGAGCACGGCGAAGGCGTACGGGGCCGTGATCACGGTGGGCGCCGGGCCCGTGGGCGCGGTCCGGCGCGTCGTCACGCGTAGGGTCCGGCCGACCTGCTCGAGCGCCGCGACCTCGACCGCGAAGCCGCCGGAAGGGCGCTGGCCGTCGAACACGCCGAGCGCGAGGTCGCGCCGGAAGTCGACGTCGGGCGGGAGCGGCCGGCCGCCCACGTGGCGGCCCCACAGCCCGGCCCAGGCGCCCGCGTCACGGGCGAGCGTGACCTCGGGGGCGGCGATCTGGCTCTGGTCGCCCGCCTCGAGCGGGCGGAGCGCGGGGACCTGGCCGGCGGCGGCGCGCAGCGCCTGGAGCAGGTCGGCGACCTCGGCGGGGACCGCGGCCCCGCCCCAGATCGTGATCGTGACCTCGCCCTGCGCGTCGGCGAAGCGCAGGGACTCGGTCGGGTGCCCGGGGTAGATCGGGGTGGGCTGGAAGGTCGACGGCTGGTTGCGCAGGTCGGCGGCGGCGAGGCGCGCGCGCAGGTCCGCGAGCGTCGCCGGGGCGAGGGACCGGCCCGTCGCCTGGCGGACCTCGGGCGTGCGCCCGACGAGCTCGAACGCGTCGAGGGCCCAGCCGCCCGCGCCCTCGAGGTCGAGCACGTCGAAGCGGTCGTGGCCGAGGAGCGGGCGCGTGCTCGCGAGCGACAGCTCGACCGCGGGGCGCCAGGCGTGCACGTGGAGGAGCGGGCCCACCTGCGTCTGGACGTTCGGGTCGATCCGCCCCCACACGCGCACCGGCCGGTCGACGGGGTGCGCGAGCAGCGCCGCGGCGAGCGGGCCCTGCGCGTCGTAGGCCTGCTGGCCCACGACGAACGCGGCGCCCGGGAAGCCGGTCGCGACCCGCCCGCTCAGGACGACCTCGTCGAGCGCGAAGCCCGCGAGCGCGAGCGCGTCCGCCAGCGCGGTCCGGCCGCCCGCGTTGGCGCGCCGGTCGCCCGAGGCGAGCAGCGAGTCGCCCTCGACCGCGCCCGCGGCCACGAGCGCCGACGGATCGGCCAGCTCGAGGGCGTCGCCCGCGCCGTCGGGGAGGAACGCGAGCGTCGTCGCGCCCAGGTGCGTGGGCGCCGCGACGAGCGTCCCGTGGAGCGACGTCACGGGCGCCACGGACGCCGCGGGCGTCACGTCCACGAACGTCAGCGCGGCCTGCGGGCGGTTGATCGCCACGACGTGGACGGGCCGGGTCGCGCCCGGCGCGACGGCGCCCGTGGGCGCCTGCCGCCGGTACTGGACCTCGACCGCCGCGAGCGTCCCCGAGCCGACCTCGGCCAGGCCGACGACCTCGATCCCCCAGCCGGCGGTCGCCCGGTCGCCGAGGACGAGCGCGGCGACGCGCTCCTGCGCGAGGTCGACCGCGGGCCGGGCGCCCGCGGCCCCGTGCTGGGCCCAGAGCGCCTGCCACGCCGCGTCGTCGCCCGCCTCGTGCGCGGCGAACCCGCCGCCAGACCCCGCCGGGAGCCCCGTCGCCTCGCCGCGGTCGAGCGCGCGGAAGGCGAGCGCCGAGGTGACCGGGGCGGCCGAGCCGATCGGCGCCGCGGTGGCGGCCTGGCGGGAGCCCGACGACGACCCGCCGCAGCCCGCGGCGAGGGCGATCAGGGCGACGGCGAGCGGCAGGGTGCGGTGCATGGCGGGCCTCCGCCCTCCACCCCGCAATCCCCGCTCCACCCCTCCGTCCCCTTGCCCTTGCCCTTGCCCTTGCCCTTGCCCTTGCCCTCCCTCTCCTCGTCCCTCCTCCCCTCTTCTCCTCCCCTCTCCCCCCGCCCACGTTTCGGCCGTCGTTTCCGCCAGGGCGCCCCCGGCGGTCCCGTCCTGCTCCGTCACGCCCCCGCGGGCCGGTCGCCGGGCTCGAGGCAGAAGGCCAGCCCGCTCCGGGTGAGCCCGTGGAGGCGCCGCCCCCAGGCGGGGGCCAGCGCGGCGACGGCGACCTGGCCCGCCCCTCGGCTCGCCTCCGCCGGGCTCGCCCCGCGCGCCCGGAGGTCTGCCACCAGGTCGTGGACCCAGGCGCGCCCGTCGCGCCGGTCGACGCCTCCGACCTCGCCGCGGTGGGTCCCGACGAAGCACCAGCCTCGCGCCCCCGCCAGCGGCACGCTCCCCTCGAGGACGAACAGCACGCGACGCCGGCGCGTCGCGCGGTCGATCCCCCAGACGCCGCCCGGCGGGACGATCGCCCTCGCGACGATCGCCTCCGGAGCGAGCACGGTGTCGCCCTGGAACGACTGGGCCCCCCAGACGGTGGACATCGGCCGGAGCCGCGGCCCGCCCTCGGCGTCGACCGCGAACGCGCGCGCCTGCTCGACCCAGGCGCCCTCGGCGTCGGCCCGCAGGCGTCCGCTGAACGGCGGGCTCGCGATCGGCGTCCCGCGCGCCGTCGCGCCCGCGACGGTCAGGTCCACGCACGCGACCTGCCAGGGCCCATCCGTGTCGAGCGCCTGCGCGACGACCCAGAGCCGGCCCCCCGCGACGCGCGCCTGCACGGGGCGCCGGTCGCCCGCGACGACCCCGACCACGAGCTCGAGGGCGCGGGCGGGGCCCGGTGTCGCGGCGGACGCAGGCCAGGGGCGGAGCGCGAAGTCGAGCGAGCCTGCGTCGCTCGCGAGGGCGCGCGTGACGATCAGCCCGGCGGGCGCGAGCACGCGCGGTGACTCCCCGGGCTCGAGCCGCGCGGCGGCGACGCGCTCGCCGCGCGCCAGGTCCCAGGCCTCCAGGTGGGGCCCGAGGGCGACGTCGCCCCACGTCGTCACGAGCGCGCCGCCGCGCACGCCGAGCACCTCCGTCCCCGCGTGCTCCGGCGTCGCGAACCGGAGCGCCCCCGTGCCCGGATCGAGCACGAGCGCGCCGTGGCCGGTCGCGCTCCCGGCCGCGCGCCGCGAGAGCCCCGCCGTCACGCTCCGCGCGCCGCCCACGACGACCCCGAGCGGATGCGCGAGCAGCGTGAGCGCCTGGTCACGTCCGGTCTCGACCGCCCAGCGCAGGCGCGGCTCGCGGTCGAGCGGCTCGAGGTCCACCCAGCGCGAGCCGCCCGGGTCGCCCTCCGGCGACGCCCAGGCACGCCGCTCCAGCCAGGCGCACACGGTCGGGTCGCGCGCGAACGGGGCGAGCTCCATCACCGCCTCGTGCCCGCGGCCCGCGCGCTCGAGCGCCTGCGCCCAGGCGAGCCCACTCGCGGCCGTCGGTGCGGCGCGGAAGTCGCGCTCGGCCCCGCGAAGGTCTCGATCGCTCACGCTCCGGTCGAGCCCCCGCGCGCGCGGGCTCGAGCGCCCCCGCGAGGCTCAGGCTACCTGGCAGCCCCGCTCGCCGCCGGTCGGCCTGGCGTTCGCAGCCGTGCCTCGAGCGGGCGGCGCGAGCACACCAAATCCATACGAAACCCAAACTTCATGTCGGTGCCTCGCGGTAGGCTCCGGCGCTGTGCGCCCGAGGAGCCTCACCTTGCCGTCCAAGCGATCGACCGACCGAGACCCTTCGCGCCGGGCCCGTGACCCCGCCGGCCGTCCCGGACGTGGGCGCGGGGGGGCCGTCTCCCCGGCGGCAGGCCAGCGCCTCACCGCGGGCCCTGAGTTCCCTCGGCACCAAGAGCGCGCGCTCGCGCTCCTCCGCGCGACCGAGCGCGGCGCGCTCGCCGTGGAGGTCGCGGTCCCCGAGGGCTCGCGTCGGATCGACGCGCTCCTCGAGCTCGGGCGCCCCAACCGGATCTGGGGTCCTCTCCTCCCCGCGCTCTCTCGTCGGCGGATCCTGTTCGAGCACTTCTCGGGACCGCCGTCGATCGAGGCGCTCACCACGGTCCACGCCAAGCTCGCGCTCGTGCTCGAGGCCTGGGCCAGATCGCGACGCGTGGCGGCGCGCAGGGGCCTGGCCTCGATCAGGCCGCCGCTCGGGCTCGTGCTCAGCGTCGGAAGGCCGGCGGGCGCGCTCCAGGTGCTCGGCTACGTCCCGCGCGGCCCCTCGGGGGTTCACGTTGCCAGCCTCGGCGCGTTCGAGGCCGTCCTCGTGGACGTCCGCGGCCTCCCGCCTGAGCCCGGGACCGCCTTGTTGCGCGCCTTCGACCACCGACCCGCGGTGGCCAGCCGGAACCTTGCGCGCTTGCTCGTCGACCCCGCGCTAGACTGGCGAACGCGGCGCGCGATCGGAGATGCGGTCATGGCCAAGCCGAAGCTGTGGGATCCGCTGGAGCAGCAAGTCACCGTGGACCTGCTGCTCCAGCGGGGCCGAGTCGAGGGCCTCCGGGCGGCGCTCCGGGTCGTCCTCTCCCACCGCGTGCCCGAGCGGGCGGCCAGCTTGGAGGCGGCCGTCGCGGCCTGCGACGACGCAGCGCTGCTCGAGCGGGCGATCGCCCTCGTGACCGGCGCCACCGAGGACGACCCGCCGTCGGCCTCCGCGCTGACGAAGCTGCTCCGCGGCCGTCGCCGCGCGGGCAGGCCGGCCCGTAGGCCTGCGCTGAAGGGCGCGTCGGGCGCGGATCGGCGCGCCAAGGCGGGGGCCAAGCCCCGACCGAAGTCGAGCCGTTGATCCCTGGCCCTCCCCGCCGAGCGGCCCGCTCAGCGGGGAGGGCCGTCGCAGTGGCTCCTCCCGGCGGCGTCCTCGCGCTGCTCGCCGTCGAAGCCGAGCGCCGCTTCCTGCACGCGGGACACGTAGCCGAAGCCGTGCTGCGGCGAGTCGTAGATCACGACCCGCCAGCGGTCGGCCGCCGGGTCCTCGCCCGTCCGCTCGACCCCGCGCTCACGCCAGCGGGTCCGACTCCGGATACCAGCGCAGGAACACGACCGCCAGGGGCGGCAGGGTCAGCTCGACCGAGTAGGGCCGCCCGTGCCAGGGCTGCGCCGCGGCCTCGACGCCGCCCAGGTTGCCGTGGCCGCTGCCCGCGTACTCCGTCGCGTCGCCGTTGAGGACCTCGGCCCACCAGCCGCCCTGGGGCACGCCGACCCGGTAGTGGTGGCGGGGGATCGGCGTCGCGTTGACGACCACGAGCACCCAGCGGTCGGCCCCGGGCGCGCGGCGCAGCCACGACAGCACGCTCTGGTCGGCGTCGCTCGCGTCGACCCACTCGAACCCGCGCGGGTCGAAGTCGCCCGCGTGGAGCGCGGGCTCGTCCGCGACCAACCGGTTCAGGTCGCGGACCCACCGCCACACGCCGCGCTGGAACGGGAAGTCGAGCAGGTGCCAGTCGAGGCTCCGGTCGTGGTCCCACTCGTCGCCCTGCGCGAGCTCGGCCCCCATGAACAGGAGCTTCTTGCCCGGCTGCCCGTACATGAGCCCGTAGAGGAGCCGCAGGTTCGCGAACCGCTGCCAGGCGTCGCCCGGCATCTTGCCGAGCAGCGAGCCCTTGCCGTGCACGACCTCGTCGTGGCTGAGCGGGAGCACGAAGTTCTCGTTCCAGGCGTAGAGGAGCCGGAACGTCAGCTCGTGGTGGTGGTATCGGCGGTGGATCGGCTCACGGGCGATGTACTTCAAGGTGTCGTGCATCCACCCCATGTCCCACTTCATGCCGAACCCGAGCCCGCCTATGTTCGTGGGCCGCGAGACCATGGGCCAGGCCGTCGACTCCTCGGCGAACGTCTGCACGTCGGGGAAGGCCCGGTAGACCTCCTCGTTGAGCCGGCGCAGGAAGCCGATCGCCTCGAGGTCCTCCCGCCCGCCGAACTCGTTGGGGATCCACTCGCCCGCCTTGCGCGAGTAGTCGAGGTAGAGCATGGAGGCGACCGCGTCGACGCGCAGGCCGTCGACGTGGAACTCCTCGAGCCAGAACAGCGCGTTCGAGATCAGGAAGCTGCGCACCTCGTGGCGCCCGTAGTTGAAGATCGCGCTCCCCCAGTCGGGGTGGAAGCCGCGGCGCGGGTCGGCGTGCTCGAACAGGTGCGTGCCGTCGAACCGATAGAGCCCGTGCGCGTCGGTCGGGAAGTGCGACGGCACCCAGTCGAGGAGCACGCCCACGCCGTGCTGGTGGAGCACGTCGACGAGGTACTTGAGGTCCTCGGGCCCGCCGTGGCGGCTCGTCGGCGCGAAGTAGCCGGTCGTCTGGTAGCCCCACGACCCGTAGAACGGGTGCTCCATGACCGGCATGAGCTCGACGTGCGTGAACCCGAGCTCGAGGCAGTGCTGCGCGAGGAGCGGCGCCGCCTCGCGGTAGGTGAGCGAGCGGTCGCCCTCCTCGGGGACGCGACGCCACGAGCCGAGGTGGACCTCGTAGATCGTGATCGGCGCGCCGAGGGCGTTGGCCTCGCCGCGCGTCGCCATCCACTCCGCGTCGCGCCAGGCGTGCTCGCCCTTGGCCACGACCGAGGCCGTGCGCGGGGGCACCTCGTGGCGGCGGCCGAACGGGTCGGCCTTCTCGCCCACGTGCCCGCCGCGCGCGCGGATGAAGAACTTGTAGACGGCGCCCTCGCCCACGCCCGGGAGGAACCCCTCCCAGATCCCCGAGCTGCCGCGCGGCGCGAGCGGGTGGCGCTCGCGGTCCCAGCCGTTCCAGTCGCCGACGACGGCCACGGCCTCGGCGTTCGGCGCCCACACGGCGAAGTGGGTCCCCTCGGTCCCGTCGGGGAGCACCCCCGGGTGCGCGCCGAGCTTCTCCCAGAGCCGGAAGTGCGACCCCTCGTTGAACAGGTAGAGGTCGTCGTCGGTGAGCCGCGAGGCGTCGTGGCGCGCGGCGAAGCGGTCTCGCTCGGCGCGCGCGCGCTGCTGCTCCGGGGCGGTGTCCTGGGCCACGGCGAGGCTCCTCGGCCGCGACGGGGCGCGGGCCGCGCGGAGGATACCCGACGGGGGCGCGCGGGCCGGGCCGCGCTCGGCGCTAGAGCCCGGCGGCCGCCGGGGCTCCGCGCGGCGACCGCCCGGCCTCAGAGCCCTTGAAGAAATCCTCGGCGAAGGCCGCCGCGAAGCCAGCGGCGTCGCCTGCGAGGCGGGAGCAACTCGAGCATTCCTGGAGGGACTGTGAGTTGCGACCAACGAAGCAGGCGGCGTCGATGGCGAGCGCGGCCGAGCCGGCGATTTCTTCAAGGGCTCTCAGGCCTCGGCGCGCTCGAGGGCCGCGAGCGCGTCGTCGAATCGCGCGTCGAGCGCGACGAGCACGGCGCGGACGTCCGGGTCGTCGAGCGCCGCGCCGACGGCGTCGATCGCCGCGTCGAGCGCGCGCCGCTGCGCGCCCGGGAGCGCGCCCACGGCCTGCTCGACCGCGGCCCCGTCGCCGCCCGCCGGGGCGGCCGGGTCCCCGGCTCCCCGCCCCCGGAGGGCGCGCGCGAGCCCGGCCGCCGCCGCGGGCAGGCCGCGCACACCGCGGAGCGCGAGCACGAGCGCCTGCCGCAGGGCGTGCCGGTCGGTCCCCGCGAAGGCGCGGTCGAACGCCAGGCGCACGCGGGCCGCCTCGCGCGCGAGCGGGTCCGGCGGGGCCGCGGGCGCGGGTCCGCCCGCGAGCCGGCCGGCCGCGAGGCAGCGCTCGACCGTCCGGCCGAGCGCGAGCGTCCGCCCGATCGCCATGGCCGCGGACCGCAGCGCGAGCACGAAGAACAGCGTCTTGAGGAGCTTCTTGATCGGCGCGAGGAGGAGCCGCAGCGGCAGCCCGAGGCACCCGGAGAGGCAGCCGCCGGGGTCGGCCCAGAGCGCCCGCGCTCGCGTGACGGCGTCCGGGGCCCGCCCGTGCCGGGCGAGGAGCGCGCCCACGAGGTCCCGGCGCGCGCGCTCCGCGAGCCAGTCGTCGAGGAACGGCACGGGGACGAGCAGGGCCAGCCCGGTGAGCAGCGCGGCCCGCGCGTGGAGCGAGGTCGCGTCACCCCCCGCCGGGCCGCGCTCGTGGGCCGGCGGCGGGGCGGGAACGGCCGGCCCTCCGCCGGAGGCCCCCGCGGCCGGCGGGTCCTCGCCCGGTCGATCCGCCGGCGCGCGGAGGTCGCTCACGCGGTCGTCCCGACGTCCCCGCGGCGCGCCTCGCCGCCGCGCCGCGGCCCGTTCGCCCGGGCGCCCGGGGGCACCGGCTCAGTCCTCGTCGTCGGCGGTGTCCTCGCCGCGGCCGGGGCGCAGGAACCCGCGGTCGCTCGACTGCGAGACGGCCAGGAAGTCGAGCAGGCGCTGGACCTCGTGGCTGCCGCCCAGCTCCTCGCGCACGCGCTGGAGGGTCTCGTCGAACCGGGCGCCCTCGGCGAACACGGCCCGGTAGGCCTGCCGGAGCGAGCGGATCGTCTCGTCGCTGAACCCGCGCCGCCGGAGCCCGATCTGGTTGATCCCGCGCAGGCGCGCCGGGTAGCCCTGCGCGATCGTGTAGGGCGGGATGTCCTTGCCGACCTTCGAGCCGCCCGAGGTCATGGCGTGCGCGCCCACGCGCACGAACTGGTGGATCCCGGTCTGCCCGCCGAGCGTCACGAAGTCCTCGACGATCACGTGCCCGGCCAGGCCCGTCGAGTTCGCGATCACGCAGGCGTTGCCGATCACGCTGTCGTGCCCGACGTGCACGCTCGCCATGAGCAGGTTCTTGTTGCCGATCCGCGTGACGCCCCCGCCGACCTGCGTGCCCATGTGGATCGTCGCGTGCTCCCGCACGACGTTGTCGTCGCCGATCAGGAGCTGCGACTCCTCGCCCTGATACTTCTTGTCCTGCGGGATCGTGCCGACGACCGCGTAGTGGAAGATCTGGTTCCGGGCGCCGACGGTCGTGTTCCCGTCGACCACGGCGCCGTGGTGCAGCACGCAGCCCGGGCCGAGCTTGACGCGGCGCCCCACGAAGCAGTAGGCGCCCACGGTCACGTCGTCCGCCAGCTCGGCGCCGTCTTCGACGATCGCGGTCGGGTGGAGCTGCGGCACGGGCACGCCACGGGGACGAGGGGGGAGACGCCCGCCGCGCGCGCGGCCTGCCCAGCGCCTGTCCCGCGCTTTATAGCACGCACCCCCGACCGGGGGGACCGCGGCGGCGCCGGGTCAGTCGCCGAGGTCCTCCTCGTCGGAGGTCTCGAGCCCCGCGTCGTCGACCTCGCCCGCGGCGCCGAGGGCCCGGGCGCAGGCCGAGGCGGCCCCCTCGAGCCCGTCGAGCGTCGTGACGCGGTCGACGCCGCCCGGCACGAGCACCCGGTCGAGGAGGTGCACGAGCGGGGCGGCGAGGCCCGCGACGGCGAGGCCGCGCGGCGGCGGCGGCGGCGCGGGCCCGGGCGGCGGCG
>JANJTH010000592.1 GCA_024711205.1 Planctomycetota bacterium
GCCGGCCGCGGGCACGTGGCGGGTCCGCTGGACGCGCGAGGCCGGCGGCGGCGACCTCGACCGCGCGCGGCCCGTCGTCGCGGACGGCGAGCGCGTCTACTGCACGGATCGCCGGGGGGCGCTCGCGCTCGGCCGCGACGACGGCCGCCTGCGCTGGCGCTGGCCCGGGCGCGGCGACCCGCGCGCCGACCGGCTCGCGCTCGGGCACGACCTCGTCGTGGTCGCGCGCGGGGGGCGCGTGGTCGCGCTCCGCGCCCCCAATGGGCAGGTCGCGTGGGAGCGACCGCTCGTCGCGCTCTCCGGGCACGAGGGGCAGGCCGAGGACCGGCTCGTCGACGTGGCGGCCACGGCGGTCGGCTTCGCCGCGCTGGCGGTGTTCGACGGCGCGCGGAGCCTCGTGTCGGTCGACCCCACGGGCCGCGTGCGCTGGCGCGTCCGCCTGTGGGCGGCCCGCGAGGGCCCCGTCGCGGCCCACGCGCTCGCCCCCGGGCCGCGTCCGCCCTCGAGCGACCGGGTCGTGGTCGCGCTGGACCGCGCCCGGGCCGTGACGGGCGACGGGCGCCTCGCGGCCCTCGGGGACCGCGTCCTCCTCACGGCGGACGGGCTCGTGGCCGCCTTCGACGCGGCCTCGGGCGAGCTGCTCTGGCTCTCGGACCGCGCGCCGGGCCTGGCGGCCGCGGGCGAGCACGTGCTCGTCGACCTCGCGGTCGGCCCGTTCGCCGCCGCGGCCGTGACCGCGACCGGCCTCCTCGTGCGGCTCGACCCGCTCGACGGGCGGCCGCTGGCGGCGCCGGTCGCGCCCCCCGAGGTCCAGCGCGCGGCCGAGGGCCCCGGCGCCCCGCCGGCGCGGCCGCCCGCGCCCTACGTGCTCGCGGCGGAGCCGCTCGTCGTCGGCTACGCCGCGCCGGACGGGTTCTGGCTCGCGGCGGGCGCGCCCGGGCGTGCGCGGGTCCGCTTCGCGCTCGGCCCGCTCGGGCCGGGCGTCGTGCGCGGCGGGACGCTCGCGCTCCCCGACGGCGAGGGCGTCGTGCTCGTGGACCTCGCGACCGGGCGCGAGGTCGGGCTCGTCCCGTGGCCCCTCAGCCCGGGGCCGCTCGCGCTCGCGGGCAACCTGCTCCTCGTCGCCGGGCCGGACGGGCTCGCCGCGCTCGAGCTCGCCCCCCTGGGCGAGGGCGCACCCGCCGACGAGCCCTCGCCGTGGCGCGACGGCCCCCCGTCGCTCGACGACCCGCGCGCCTGGGCCGCGGCGCTCGACGACCCCGACTGGCGGCGCAGGTTCGCGGCCCGCCGGGCCCTGCTCGAGGCGACGGGCGACCGCGCGCGGCTCCTCATCGAGCGGCTCGCCCACGACCCCCTGACCTCCCTCGACACGCGCGACCAGCTCCTCGACCTGAGCGAGCAGGAGGCCCGGCGGGCCCTCGTGCTGGACCTCGCGCCCCGGGTCGCCCCGCGCCTGCTCGAGGACCTCGTGCGCGGCGTCGACCTGGCCCGGCGCCTGCAGGAGCTCAAGCGCCACGTGTCCTCGGGCGCGGCCGGGCATCCGATCCTGCGCGAGGCGGTGCTCGCCGCCGAGGACCCCGAGGTGCGCCGCGCGCTCTTCGAGCTCCTCCTGCGCGTCGACGCCCGCGCGCGCGACCGCGTGACCGACGTCGTGCTCGACCCGGGCGAGCCGCAGGCCCTGCGCGAGGTCTGCGCCGGGCTCGTGGTCGAGCTCGCGGCCCGCGGCGGCGCCTCCGGCCCGCTCCAGCGCCTCATCGTGGCCACGCAGCCGCCCGACGCCTGGCCGATCCTCGTCGCCGCCGCCGCGCGCACCCTCGAGCCCGAGCGCGCCCGCGCGCTCCTCCCCGAGACGCGCACCGTCACGCGCATCCCGGTCCTCGGCGAGGAGGACCTGTTCGAGGCCGACCGGCTCCTGCTCCGCCGTCTGCCCCGCCTGCTCGAGTAGCCCGTCGCCGCCGCCTACCGCCGCGCGCCGGGCGCGGCTACGCTGCCGTCACGCGCCCGTAGCTCAATGGATAGAGCACCAGACTTCGGATCTGGGGGTTGGGGGTTCGAGTCCCTCCGGGCGTATGGGTCGGCACGGACCGGACCCGCGCCAGGTCGAGCGGTCACGCCCCCCGGCCTGAGCCCTGCACCCGGGCATGCCGGCCTCGACCTGGCTGGCGGCCGTGGGCGAGGAACCGGTCTGCGCGGGCGGCGCCACGCGCCGGTCTGCGGCCCGGCCCGGGCGGACGCCGCGACGCCGCCCGCCCCGAGGCCCCGGATCGGCCGCGCTGCGCGAAGATCCGGCCCATGTCGCTCCCGGCCGCCGCCGCCCGCCGCCCCGTGGCCGTCCTCACGGCGACGCTCGCGGTCGCCGTGTTCGGGGCGCTGGCGCTCGAGCGGCTCCCGGTCGAGCTCCTGCCGGACCTCCGCTACCCGACGCTGACCGTCCAGACGACGTTCCCCGACGCGGCGCCCCTGTCGGTCGAGCAGCTCGTGACGCGCCCGATCGAGGAGGCCGTCGCGGTCGTCCCCGGCGTGCGCGAGGTGCGGAGCGTGTCGCGCGCCGGGCTGTCCGAGGTCACGGTCGAGCTGGCCTGGGGGCGGGATCCGGAGCTGCTCTCGCTCGACGTGCGCGAGAAGCTCGGGCTCGTGCGGCTCCCCGACGAGGTCGAGCCGCCGCGCGTGCTCCGGTTCGACCCCTCGCTCGAGCCCGTGGCGCGCCTGGCCCTCGTGGGCGACCGCCCGCTCGCCGCGCTCCGCGACCTCGCCGAGCGCTGGCTCGAGCCGCGCCTCGAGGCCGTGGACGGGGTGGCGGCCGCGACCGTGCGCGGCGGGCGGGCGCCCGAGCTGCTCGTGCTCGCAGACCGAGACGCGCTGGCCGCGCGCGGCCTCGCGCTCGAGGACCTCGCGCAGGCGCTCCGGGCCGCGCACGTCGACCTCCCCGCCGGCTCGCTCCGCGAGCGCGACGCCGTCTACCTCGTCCGCACGGTCCACGAGCTCGACGCGCCGGAGAAGCTCGCCGCGACCGTCGTCCGCGACGGGCCGGGCGGGCCCGTCCGCGTGGGGGACGTCGCGCGCGTCGAGCGCGGCGCGCGCGAGCAGGAGGAGGTCGCCCGCCTCGACGGGCGCGAGTCGATCGAGCTCGCCATCCATCGCGAGGGCTCGGCGAACGTCCTCGTCGTGGCCGCCGCGCTCCGCCGGGAGCTCGAGGCGCTCGCGCGCGAGCTCCCGCCCGACGTCCGGCTCGTCCCCCTCGCCGACGCCTCCCGCTACGTCGGGCTCGCCGTGCGCGCCGTGTGGGCCGACGCGCTCGCGGGCGCGCTGCTCGCCGCGCTCGTGATCTGGTTCTTCCTGCGCGACCCCGCCTCGACCGCGATCGTCGTCCTCTCGATCCCGGTCTCGGTCGTCGCCGCGTTCCTCCCCATGCAGGCGGCCGGCGTCTCGCTCAACGTCATGTCGCTCGGCGGGCTCGCGCTCGGCGTCGGCATGCTCGTCGACAACTCGATCGTCGTGCTCGAGGCGATCTCGCGCCGGCGCGAGGCGGCCCTGGCCGCCGGCGCCCCGACCGCCGGCCTGCGCGCCCGCGCCGCGGCCGAGGGCGCGGGCGAGGTCGCGGGGGCGGTCACCGCGTCGACGCTCACGACGCTGTCGGTGTTCGTCCCGATCGTGTTCGTCGAGGGGGTCGCCGGGCAGCTCTTCCGCGACCTGGCCGTGACCGTGTGCGCCTCGCTCCTCGCCTCGCTCGCCGTCTCGCTCACGCTGATCCCGGCCCTCGCCGCGCTCGGCGACGGGGGCGACCGCCCCGCCGGCCCGTCCCTGTTCGCCTGGGACCAGGCCGTCCCCGCGGCCGACGGCGCCGCGCGCCCCTGGACGCTCCGCCTCCCGGGGGTCGTCCTCGCGCCCGTGGGCGACGGCCGCCACCTCGTCTCCCGGGCGCTCACGCTCGCGCTCGCCCCCCCGCGCGTGGCCCTGGCGCTGGCCCTCGGGCTCGCGCTCGCGCTCCTCGGCGCGCTGGCGGCCGCGTTCCACGCCGCGACCTGGCCGGCCGCCCGGGCCCTCGACCGGCTCGGCGCCGCCTACCCGCCCGCGCTCGGCCGCGCGCTCCGCCGCCCGCTCGTCGTCGCCGCCGCCGGGGCCGCGGCCTTCCTCGCCGCGGTGGCCTGGCTCCCGCGGCTGGGCCTCGACCTCGTGCCCGACCTGCGCCAGGGCGAGCTCTCGCTCCGCCTGCGCCTCCCCGAGGGCACGGCGCTCCCCGCGACCGCCGACGTCGCCGCGCGCGTCGAGCGCGCGCTCCGCGAGGACCCGCGCGTCGCGCGCGCGTTCTCGATCGCGGGCAGCCTGCCCTCCTCGGCGTCCGGCCGGCGCACGGCCGGCGAGGCGCTCGCCCAGGTCGACCTCGTGCTCGCGCCGGGGGCCGACGAGGACGCGGTCGTCGCGCGCGCGCGAAGGGCCCTCGAGGCCTTCCCGCGCGTCTCGGTCGAGCTGGCCCGCCCGACCGCGCTCCAGTCCCGGCCGCAGGTCGAGGTCCTCGTGCACGGCGAGGACCTCGCGGCGCTCGACGCCGCCGCGGAGGCCGTCGCCGCGGCGCTCCGCGAGGTCCCCGGCGTCGACGACGTCGCCTCGACCGTCGAGCCGGGCAGCCCCGAGCTCGAGGTCGTCCCCGACCGCGAGCGCGCCGCCGCGCTCGGCGTCTCGGCCGAGGCGCTCGCGCAGGCGCTGCGCCGGCAGGTCCGCGGGGAGGTCGTCGCGCGCGTCCGCGAGCGCGAGCGCCGCGTCGACGTGCGCGTCCGCCTCGACGAGCCCTTCCGCGCCCGCGCGGCCCAGGTCGCGCTCCTCCCCGTGCGCCTGCCCTCGGGCCGCACCGTGCCCGTCTCGGCGCTCGCCGAGGTCCGCCCCGTGCGCGGCCCCGCCGCCGTGCACCGCGCCGGGGGCGGGCGCGTCGCGCGCGTCACGGCGCGCGCCGGGGTCCGCGACCTCGCGCAGGTCCTGGCCGACGTCCGCGCGGCCACCGCGGGGCTCGCGCTCCCGGCCGGGGTCACGGCCGAGCTCGCGGGCCAGGACGAGGAGCTCGCGCGCGCCGTCGCGAGCCTGCGGCTCGCGCTCGCGCTCGCCGTGTTCCTCGTGTTCGTCGTCATGGCCGTGCAGTTCGAGTCCGTCGTCCACCCGTTCGTCGTGCTGCTCTCCGTCCCGCTGGGCCTGGCCGGCGTCGTCGGCGCGCTCGCGCTCTCCGGCACGGCCGTGAGCGTCCTCGTGCTGATCGGCGCCGTCATGCTCGCGGGGATCGTCGTGAACAACGCGATCGTCCTCGTCGACGCCGTGAACCGCCTGCGCGGCGAGGGCCTCGCCGTCGCCGCGGCGCTCACCACCGCCGGGCGGGAGCGCCTCCGCCCGATCCTCATGACGACGGCGACGACCGTGCTCGCGCTCCTCCCCATGGCGCTCGGCCTGGGCGAGGGCGCGGAGCTCCGCCGCCCCCTCGCCGTGACCGTGACGGGCGGGCTCCTCCTCGGCTCGCTCCTCACGCTCGTCGTCGTGCCCTGCCTCTACGCGCTCCTCTCGCCCGCCGACGCGCCGGCCGGGGGCCCGACGCCCGCCGGGGGGGCGCCGTGAGCGGGGCCGGGGCCGCGCTCGCCCGCCTGCCCTTCGAGCGGCCCGTGGGCACGACGATGCTCCTGCTCGCCCTCGGGGTCCTGGGGGCCGTCGCCGCCCTGCGCCTGCCGCTCGGGTTCATCCCGATCGTCGACGAGCCCCGCGTGACGGTCACCGTCCCGCTGCCCGGCGGGCAGCCCCTCGAGGGGCTCGAGGAGGTCGCCCGCCCGCTCGAGGACGAGCTGGCGCGGATCCCGGGCGTCACGCGGCTGCGCGCCGAGGCCCGCGCCGATCAGGTCCGGCTCGACGTGGACTTCGCTTGGTCGGCCGACGTCGAGCGCAAGCGGCTCGAGGTCCGCGACGCGGTCGCGCGCGCGCGGGAGGCCCTGCCCGCCGGGCTCGGCCCGATCCGCGTCGAGGGCCGGACCGCCGGCTTCGACGGCGGCGGGGCGATCATCCAGGGGCGCCTCGCGCCGGGCGACGCGGCCCTCCCGCCCTGGGACGTGCTCGACCGCCACCTCCGGCGCCCGCTCGAGCGCGTCCCGGGGGTCGCCCGCGTCGACCTGTACGGGCTCGAGGCGCCGCGCGTGCGCGTCGCGGTCGACCCGGCCGCGCTCCGCCGGCACGGCCTCGACGCGGGCGTCCTCGCCCGCGCGCTCGAGGAGGCCAACGTCGAGGTCGACCTGGGCGTCGTCCGCGACGGGCGCGAGCGCCACGGCGTCCGCCTCGCCGCCCGCTTCGACGACCCCGCCGTCGTGCGCGACCTCCCGGTCGCCCCGGGCGTCCGCGTGGGCGACGTCGCGACGGTCGCGCTCGAGGCGCCGCGCCTCGACCACGGGCGCCGCCTCGACGGGCGCTTCGCGCTCGGGATCGACATCCACCGCGAGGACGGGGCGAACACGGTCGAGACCGTCGACCGCGCGCTGGCGCGCCTCGCCGAGCTCGAGCGGGACCCGCGCCTGGGCGGCCTGCGCCTCCTCGTGTGGCAGGACGCGGGGCGCGAGATCCGGGCCTCGATCGGGTCGCTCCGCGACGCGGGCCTGTTCGGCGCCGCGCTCGCCGTCGTCGTGCTCCTCGTGTTCCTGCGCCGCCCGGGGACGACCGCGCTCGTCGCGCTCGCGATCCCGTTCTCGCTCCTCGTCGCCTGCGGCGGGCTGCTCGCGCTCGGCGCCGAGCTCGACATCCTCGGCATGCTCGGGCTCATGCTCGGGGTCGGCATGCTCGTCGACAACGCCGTCGTCGTGGCCGAGGCGATCCACCGGCTCGAGGGCGAGGGCCTGGCCCCGGCCGAGGCCGCCCGCCGGGGCCTGGGCGAGGTGCTCCTGCCGGTCGTCGCCTCGACCGCCACGACGCTCGTCGTGTGGTCGTGGCTGCTCGTCGCCGAGCGCGGCCCGCTCACCCACTACCTGACCGGCGTGGCCCGCACGATCTGCCTGGCCGTCGCCGCGTCGCTCCTCGTCTCGGTCACCGCGATCCCCCTCGTCGCCGCGCGCCTGCCCGCGGCCGCGGGCGCGGCCCACGGGCCCGGGCCGGTCATGTCCGCGCTCGCGGCGGGCTACCGCCGGCTGCTCGCCTGGACGCTCCGCCGCCGGCTCGTCGCGCTCGCGGCGCTCCTCGCGCTCGCGGGGTCGGCCGCCTGGCCGCTCGCGCGGCTCGAGGCGTCCGGCGAGCCGCGCATGCGCCAGCGGCAGGTGACGATCGTGTACCGGTTCCGCGACCCGGCCCCGCTCGAGGCGCGGCTCGCCGCGGTCGCCCGGGTCGAGGCCTGGCTCGAGGCGCGCCGCGACGAGCTCGGGCTCGAGAGCATCTACAGCTACTACGCCGAGCGGGGGACGAGCCTGACGTTCGCCTACCTCCCGCAGGCCCGCGCCACGGAGGGGGCGCTCGCCGCGCTCCGCGAGCGCCTGCGCGGCGAGCTGCCCCGGCTCCCGGGCGTGGTGGTCGAGCTGGGCGAGCGCGGCTGGTGGCGCGGCCGCGGCGGCGACGGGCGCCGCGTCGCCGTGACGCTCACGGGCGAGGACCCGCGCTACCTGCTCGAGCTCGCGACGCTCGTCGAGGGGCGCCTGCGCGCCGTCCCCGGGGTCGTCGAGGCGAGCGGCCCCGCGACGAGCGGCGCCGAGGAGGTCCGGGTCGAGGTCGACGCGGACCGCGCCCGCGGGGTCGGGCTCGGCCCGGACGACGTGGGACGCGCCGTGCGGTTCGCGCTGCGCGGGCAGGCGCTCCGCCGCGTGCGGGGCCCGACGGGCGAGCGCGAGGCCGTGCTCGGGCTGCCCGAGGCGCGGGG
>JANJTH010000606.1 GCA_024711205.1 Planctomycetota bacterium
GCCCGCGCCGGGCCGGGCGCGCGGCCGCCAGGCTCCCCGCCGCGCGCTGCGCCCGCCCTCGCACCGATCCAGCGCCGTTCACCCCGCCTCCGGCTCCTGCGGCCGCCCAGGGTAGCGCGGCGCGGCGCCGCGGGCGCCTCGCCGGGGCCCGTGGGAGAATCCGCGCCCGCCGAGGGCCGCGCCCTCGCGGAGGCCTCCCCGTGGACTGGACCCGCCGCAGCGGCGTGCTCGCCCACCCGACCATGCTCCCCGGCCGGCTCGGCGCGGGCGACCTGGGCCCCGCGGCCCACGCCTTCGTCGCGCAGCTCGCCGGGGCGGGCCAGGCGGTCTGGCAGGTCCTCCCGCTCGGCCCGCCCGACGGGATCGGCTCGCCCTACGCGGCGGCGTCCGCCTTCGCGGGCGACGCGCTGCTCGTGAGCCCCGAGGCCCTCGTCGAGGACGGCCTGCTCGCGCGCGCCGACCTCGCCGCCGCGCCGTCGTTCCCCGAGGGCGTCGTCTCGCGCGAGGCCGGCGAGGTCCGGCTCGCGCTCCTCGAGCGCGCGCGCGCCGCGTTCGAGGCGGACGCCGGCCCCGCAGAGCGCGCCGCCTTCGAGGCGTTCCGCACGGAGCACGCCGACTGGCTCCCCGACCACGCGCTGTTCCAGGCGCTCCGCCGCGCGCACGGCGCCCCCTTCTGGGAGCGCTGGCCCGCGGGCCTGCGCCGCCACCTCCCGGGGGACGTCGCGCGCGCGCGCCGCGAGCTCCGCGCCGAGGTCGAGGCCGAGGAGCTCCGGCAGTGGCTGTTCCGGCGCCAGTGGGAGGCCCTGCGCGCGGCGGCCCACGCGCGCGGCGTCGCGGTGTTCGGCGACGTGCCGATCTTCGTCGCGCGCGACAGCGCCGACGTGTGGGCCCACCCCGAGCTGTTCTGGCTCGACGCGGCGGGCGAGCCGACGGTCGTGGCCGGCGTCCCGCCCGACGTGTTCTCCGAGGACGGGCAGCACTGGGGCAACCCGCTGTTCGACTGGGGCGTGCACGCGCGCACCGGCTACGCGTGGTGGATCGAGCGCGTGCGCCGGACGCTCGAGCTCGTCGACCTCGTGCGGATCGACCACTTCCGCGGGTTCGCCGGCTACTGGGAGATCCCGGCCGGGGCCGCGACGGCCCGCGAGGGCCGCTGGGTCCCGGGCCCCGGGCCCGACCTGTTCGCGGCGCTCGAGGCGGCGCTCGGGCCGCTCCCGGTCGTGGCCGAGGACCTGGGCGTGATCACGCCCGACGTCACCGCGCTCCTCGAGCGGACCGGCTTCCCCGGCATGAAGATCCTCCAGTTCGCCTTCGACGGCGACCCCGGCAACCCGTTCCTCCCCGAGAACATGTCGCCGCGCTGCGTGGCCTACCCCGGCACGCACGACAACCAGACGACCGCCGGCTGGCTCGCGACGGCGCCCGCCGAGCAGCGCGCGCGGCTCGCCGCGCGCGTCGGCCGCGACGACGACCTCGTGTGGGGCATGGCCGAGGTGTGCCTGGGGAGCCCCGCCTTCCTGGCCGTGCTCCCGCTCCAGGACGTGCTCGAGCTCGACGACCGCGCGCGCACGAACGTCCCCGGGACCTGCGAGGGCAACTGGCGCTGGCGGCTGCGCCCGGGCGAGCTCGACCCCGCGCGGCTCGCGCGCCTCCGCGCGCTGACCGCCGCGACGGGCCGGCTCCGGGCCTGACCCCGCCCCGCGGTCGGCCCGCGCGCCGCCGCTACAATCGCCGCGTGGGCGGCCCCTCGTGAGCAGCGACGCGTGAGCGGCGACCTGATCCTCGGGCGCACGATCGGCGACGTCGCGATCGACGCGCGCCTCGGCGCCGGCGGCATGGCGAGCGTCTACGCCGGGCGCGACCTCCTGCGCGGCGGCGCGCGCGTGGCCGTCAAGCTGCTCTCGATCGCGAGCCACGAGTCGTACCACGCGCGGTTCGTGCGCGAGGCCCGGATCGGGGCGGCCGTGGCGAACCCCCTCTGCGTGGGGGTCGTGCGCGACGGCGTGTCGGGCGACTTCCGCTACATGGTCATGGAGCTCGTCGAGGGGGAGGACCTCTCGCGCGTCCTGCGCCGCGAGGGGCCGCTCCACTGGACGGCGGCCACGCTCCTCGGCCGCGACCTCGCCCTCGCGCTCGCGGCGGTCCACGAGCGCGGCGTCGTGCACCGCGACCTGAAGCCGCAGAACGTGCTCGTCGACCTCGAGGGGCACGTGAAGCTGGCCGACTTCGGGCTGGCCCACTGGCGCGACGGCCCGCCCGACCTCGCGGACGGGATCTCGCTCACGGCCACGGGCGACGCCTTCGGCACGCCCGCCTACATGGCGCCGGAGCAGTTCTCGGACGCGAAGTCGGCGGGCGCGCCGGCCGACCTCTACGCGCTCGGGGTGCTCCTGTTCGAGGCGCTGTGCGGGCGCCCGCCGTTCGCCGCCTCGAGCCCGGTCGACCTGGCGCGCCTCCACCGTGAGGTGGCGCCCCCCTCGCTCGCGGCGCTCGCGGGCGAGACC
Source organism: Planctomycetota bacterium (assembly GCA_024711205.1). GTDB lineage: Bacteria > Planctomycetota > J058 > J058 > J058 > JANJTH01. The sequence goes on from JANJTH010000606.1 coordinate 2,505, forward strand.
CCCGAGCGGCTGCGCGCGCTCGTCGAGGCGCTCCTCGCGAAGGACCCCGGCGACCGGCCAGGCCCCGCCCGGGCCGTCGCGGCCCAGCTCGAGGCCGTCGCGGCGCGCGGGCCGACCTCGAAGGTGCTGCGGGCGCGCCCCCGCGAGGGCTCGGGCGGCGCCGGCCCGGGCGGCGACCCGACCGGCGCGGG
>JANJTH010000655.1 GCA_024711205.1 Planctomycetota bacterium
CGACCCCCGCGAGCGCGGCGAGCCCGGCCGCGACGGCCGGCCGGCGCCGCGGGCGCGCGCGGCGCGCGAGGTCGGACGGGTCGGGGCGCTGGCGCGGGGGCGACATGACGGCGAACCTAGACCGAACGACGCGCGCGCGGCAAGAACTTTTCCAGAACCTCCGCGCGCGCCCTCCGCACGCGCCGGCCGCGAGGCGCGAGTCCCATGCCGTCGTGGTCGGGCCGCACCGCCCTCCAGGGCCCCCCCGACCTCGGGCCCCCGCGGGAATTGTCCGGAACTTGTCCTTGTCCCCCGCACGGGCTTGATCCGACCCGGCGATCTTCGCGGGCGACACGAGCCCCCCTGGCCGTCCGCGAGGGCCGCCGGGCCGGGCGAACACCCGAGGCCGCGGGGCCGCCCCACAGGGCGGCCCCGCGGCGCCTCCCGGGGCCCGACCGTCGGCCCGCGGCCCTCCCCCGGGAAGGGCCGCGGGCGCCGCGTCCGAGGCCCGGAACTCCTTGTCCGTTGGGCCTCTGGCGGCAACGCCGCGACAAGTTGCCGCACCGCGCTGCCGTCGTTGACTTGCCCCGGGGCCCGTGCTTTACTCCCCGCCCAACTCAGGGCGCCAGCGGCAAGAAAAGGCGCGGCGTGACCCGCAAGGAACCTCGCGATCAGCGCGACCTCCTGCGCCAGTCCCACCTCGGCCTCCAGTTCGCGCTCACCCTGGGCCTCCTCGCGTTCCTCGGTCACCTGGCAGACGAAAGGTTCGGCACGACGCCCCTCCTGGCCTTCCTCGGCGCGAGCCTCGGGTTCGGGATCGGCTTCTACCAGCTCCACCAGGGCGTCTACGGCCGCGCGGGCCGGGGCCCGGACCGCCCGCCCGGGGGTCGTGACCCCGAGAGGTGATGCACAGTGCTCCTCGCCGACTGGATCTCCGAGCACCTGACCCACGTCGAGGCCCTCGCCGGCCTGGGCGCGATCGGGATCTCGAAGCACGTGCTGGGCATGTTCGTCGCCGCGGCGCTCCTCCTCGCCACGTTCATCCCGTTCGGCGCCGCCGTGAAGCGCGACCTCGTGCCGCGCGGCCCGTTCGTGAACCTGCTCGAGGTGATCCTCCTGTTCCTGCGCGACGAGGTGTCGCGGCCGTTCCTCGGCAAGGACGGGGACCGCTTCCTGCCGGTGCTCTGGACGTTCTTCTTCTTCATCCTCTACTGCAACCTGCTCGGGCTGTTCCCCATGCTGCCGGCGCCCGTCGTCGGCCACGACGGGGCGACGCACTGGTCGTGGAGCGGCGTCACGCCGACCGGCACCTACTGGGTCACGGGCACGTTGGCCGCGATCGCGTTCCTCTGGTACCACGGGCTCGGGATCAAGGCGCAGGGCCTCGTCGCCTACGTCAAGAACATCGTGCCGAGCGGCCTCCCGCTCGTCCTCGTCCCGTTCCTGTTCGTGATCGAGGTGATCAGCCACCTGATCAAGCCGACGGCCCTCATGATCCGCCTCTGGGCGAACATGATGGGCGGCCACACGGTCCTCTACGTGATCATCGGCCTGGTCTTCATGTTCGGCTTCGCCTCGTCGATCGTCGTCGTGCCCTTCGCCTTCGCGATCTACCTGCTCGAGATCTTCGTGGCCTTCCTGCAGGCCTACGTGTTCACGTTCCTCGTCACGGTGTTCCTGGGCGCGGCGTTGCACCCGGACCACTGAGCCGACCGAATCCTTCGCGCCTCGGCGAGCCCGGGGCCCCTCCTGGAGACGACCATGAACCTCGATCTGATGCTCCTCTTCGCGCAGGGTGGTGAGTACCTGGGCCTCGGCGCCGGCCTCGCGGCCCTCGGCGCCGGCGTGGCGGCGCTCGCCGCCGGCTTCGGCATCGGCAAGGTGGCCTCGTCGTCGGTCGAGTCGATGGCGCGCCAGCCGGAGGCCTCGGGCGACATCCGCGGCGCCATGATCCTCACGGCGGCCCTGATCGAGGGCGCGGCGCTGTTCGGCGTCGGCGTGGCGTTCCTCACGCAGACCGGGATCCTCTCGAAGATCGCCAACGCGGGCTGAAGCGGCCGGTGGCTGACGTCTCGACCCCCCTGGACCCCGCGGCGGTGCACCGATGGCGCTCGATCTGATCCTCGCTGCCGGCGACCACGCCCAGCACACGCTCCTCGACCCGCACGGGTGGGGGCTCGTGTTCTGGACGGGCGTCACCTTCATGCTCGTGGTCCTCGTCCTCTACGCGAAGGCGTGGGGCCCCCTCCTCGAGGCGCTCGACGCCCGCGAGCAGGGGATCGCCGGCCAGCGCGACGAGGCCGAGAAGCTGCGGGCCGATGCCGCCGCGCTCAAGCAGCGCTACGAGGACCAGCTCGAGGGCATCCGCAAGGAGGCCCAGGCGATCATCGACGAGGGCGAGGCCGACAAGAAGCGGATCCTCGAGGAGGCCAAGGCCAAGGCGGACGCCGAGGCCAAGGCGATCCGGGAGCGGGCCGAGCGGGACATCAAGCTCGCGCGCGACCGGGCCCTCGACGAGGTGAGCCGCCAGGCGGTCTCGATCGGCATGTCGATCGCCGAGCGCGTGATCGGCGCCGAGGTCGACGCGAAGCGGCACGTCGCGATCGTCGACGAGGTCCTGGCGCAGTACGAGCGGAGCTGACGGGTGGCGGCGCGCGACGACAACCTGGCCACCGTGTACGCGGGCGCCCTCCTCGAGCTCGCGTTCGAGAAGGGCGTCCACGCGGAGGTCCTCGCCGAGCTGAGGGCCCTGGGCGAGATCCTCCGCCAGGTCCCGCGCTTCGTCACGTTCCTCAACACGCCGAACATCGGCCGCGAGGTCAAGAAGGACCTCGTCGACCGGGTGCTCGGCGGGCAGTTCTCGGACGCGACCCAGAACTTCCTCCGGGTCGTGATCGACAAGCGCCGGCAGGCGCACCTCGGGGCCATGATCGCGGCCTTCGAGGACGGCTACCACGCCCGCATGGGCGAGGTCGTCGTGCTGGTGACGTCGGCGGCCGCGCTCGTCGACGCCCAGCGCAAGCGGCTGGCGGCGGCGCTCAAGCGCCGCCTGGACAAGGAGATCATCCTCGACGAGCGCGTGGACCCGCGCCTCCTCGGGGGCATGGTGCTGCGCGTGGGCGACTCCCGGATCGACGGGTCGCTGCGCTCGCGGCTCGAGAGCATCGGCGCGCGCCTCACGGCGGCGCGGTTCCGGAGCGAGGACTACTATGAAGATCAAGGCTGACGAGATCTCCTCCGTCCTCAAGAAGGAGATCGAGGAGTACGGCCGCGAGCTCGAGCTCGACGAGGTCGGGCACGTCCTCGAGGTCGGCGACGGCATCGCCCGGATCTACGGCCTGCGCAACTGCATGGCCGGCGAGCTGCTCGAGTTCCCCCACGCCGTGTTCGGCCTGGCGCTGAACCTCGAGGAGTCGTCGGTCGGCGCCGTGCTCCTCGGCGACTTCAAGCGGCTGCGCGAGGGCGACACCGTCAAGCGCACGGGCCGCGTCATGAGCGTCCCGGTCGGCCCGGAGATGGTCGGGCGCGTCGTGAACCCGCTCGGCGAGCCGATCGACGACAAGGGCCCGATCCACGCGAGCGGGAAGCGGCCGCTCGAGATGATCGCGCCCGGGATCGCCGGCCGCCAGCCCGTCAACGAGCCGCTCCAGACCGGGATCAAGCCGATCGACTCCATGATCCCGATCGGCCGCGGGCAGCGTGAGCTGATCATCGGCGACCGCCAGACGGGCAAGACGGCGATCGCGATCGACACGATCATCAACCAGAAGGGCTCCGGGGTCATCTGCGTTTACGTCGCGGTCGGCCAGAAGGAGTCGAACGTCGTCAACATCGTCGAGCGCCTGCGCGCGGCCGGCGCCATGGACTTCACGGTCGTCGTCTCGGCCGCGGCCTCCGACCCGGCGCCGCTCCAGTACATCGCGCCCTACGCCGGCACGGCGATCGCCGAGTACTTCATGTACGACGAGGGCAAGGCGACGCTCTGCGTCTACGACGACCTGACGAAGCAGGCCGCCGCCTACCGCGAGCTGTCGCTGCTCCTGCGCCGCCCGCCGGGCCGGGAGGCGTACCCGGGCGACGTCTTCTACCTCCACTCGCGCCTGCTCGAGCGGTCCTGCAAGCTCAAGGACCTGTGGGTGATCTGCAAGAAGGACGCGCCGGCCGGCCAGAAGCAGGGGCTCGACGGCGTGATCTACGAGCGCGGCGAGGGCAAGGAGGTCGCGGAGCACGCGATCCACGGCTTCGACGCGAACAAGTACGAGTGCCGCGCGATCACCGAGAACGACGGCGCGCCCAAGCCCGACGTCGGCAAGTGGGCGATCTTCCCCAAGAAGCACAAGGTCCCGCTCCAGCACACGACCTACCCCGAGGCCCGCTGCAAGGAGCTGTTCGCCGGGCGCGCCGACAAGGGCGACGTCGAGGTCCGCAAGCTCATGCCGTCGGGCGGCTCGCTCACGGCGCTCCCGATCATCGAGACGCAGGAGGGCGAGGTCTCGGCGTACATCCCGACGAACGTGATCTCGATCACCGACGGGCAGATCTACCTCGAGCCGAACCTGTTCTTCTCGGGCGTCCGGCCCGCGATCAACGTCGGCATCAGCGTCTCGCGCGTCGGCGGCAACGCCCAGACGAAGGCCATGAAGGCCGTCGCGAAGTCGCTCAAGCTCGACCTCGCGAGCTACTGGGACCTCGAGGCGTTCGCGCAGCTCGGCACCGAGCTCGACCCGATCGCCGCCCGGCGGCTCGAGCGCGGCAAGCGGCTCGTCGAGCTGCTCAAGCAGGGGCAGTACGACCCCATGTCGTTCGAGGAGCAGGTGATCGTGATCTACGCCGCGAACGAGGGCTTCCTCGACAAGGTGCCGGTCGCGCGGATCCTGGAGTTCCAGGACAAGTTCCTGCCCTACATCCGCGCGGCGCACGCCGAGATCGTGGACTCGATCCGGAAGACGAAGGACCTCCAGAAGCAGACGCAGGAGAACCTCCGCGCCGTGCTGACGGACTTCGTGGACCTGTTCCAGCAGGGCAAGACGCCCGACCCGCGCTCGGCCGAGAAGAAGGCCGCGGCGGCGAAGGCCTGAGGGCGGGGGCAGGCGGGCACGCATGGCGAGGTTGCGCGACCTCAAGCGCCGGATGGTCTCGGTCAAGAACACGGCCAAGATCACGCGGACCATGGAGCTGATCGCGACCGCCAAGGCCAAGGTCTGTCAGGACCGGGTCCAGCGGGCGCTGCCGTACTTCCACGCGCTCGCGGAGATCGCCGGGCAGGCCCGGCGGGCCGCCGGCGAGGACGGGCAGGTCGCGCATCCGCTGCTCGAGCAGCGGGCGGTCAAGCGGGTGGCGATCCTCGTGGTCGTCGGCAACCGCGGGCTGTGCGGCGGCTACAACTCGAACTGCCTGCGGATGATGCGTGATCACCGCGCCCGGCTCCTGGCCGAGGGCAAGGAGGTCCGGGTCTTCGCGAGCGGCAAGAAGGCCCTCGGGTGGATGCGGTTCCAGAAGATCCCGGCCGAGGGCGGGTACACGCAGTTCGACGACAAGCCGCCCTACGCCGAGGTCGAGAAGGTCGCGGACCACCTGATCGGGCTGTTCACGGCGGGCGAGGTCGACCGGGTCGACGTCGTCTACACGCACTACTTCTCGGCGGGGCGCCAGGCGCCCGTGACCGAGACGATGCTGCCGATCGAGGTCGCCTCCGCCGAGGCGGCCAAGGCGCCGGCGGCGGGCAAGCCGGCCGCCGCCGAGGCGAAGGCGGGCAAGGCCGTCACGTTCACGATCGAGCCCGACCCGAAGACGATCCTCGACGCCCTGTTCCCCATGCAGGCCAAGCTGCACCTCTACCGGGTCTACCTCGAGTCGTCGACCTCGGAGCAGATCGCGCGGCGGATCGCCATGAAGAACGCCTCGGACAACGCGGTCGACGTGGGCAAGAGCCTGCGCATGGCCTACAACCGGGCGCGGCAGTCGCAGATCACGAAGGAGATCCTCGAGGTCCTCGGCGGCGCGGAGGCGCTCGCGTAGAGGGCGGCCTCGCGGCGGCCCGCGCGGGCGGGCCGGGCCAGGGGAGCGCGGGCGAGGGTCGGGGCGAGCGGCGAGAGAACAGAGCAGGCGTCGGGCGGGGGCGGGCCGAGGGGCCGGCCGGTCGGGCGCGAGAGGCGGATGGGACATGTCCAAGGCAGTCAACGGGACGATCGTCCAGGTCATCGGCGCCACCTTCGACGCGGAGTTCGAGGAGGGGCACCTCCCGGACATCTACAACGCGCTCGAGATCGACGCCGAGATCGCCGGGCGCCGGCTCAAGCTGACCGGCGAGGTCCAGCAGCACCTGGGCGGCAACCGGGTGCGCGCGGTCGCGCTCGGCTCGACGGACGGCCTCGTGCGGGGGACGCGCCTCGTCGACACGGGCGCGCCGATCTCGGTGCCCGTCGGGGTCGAGACGCTCGGGCGGGTGTTCAACCTGCTCGGTGTTCCGATCGACGAGGGCGCGCCGCTTGAGGTCAAGGAGCGCCGGCCGATCCACGCGCCCGCGCCCAAGTTCGAGGACATCGAGGCGAAGACGGAGGTCTTCGAGACGGGCCTCAAGGTCATCGACCTGCTGACCCCCTACACGCGCGGCGGCAAGACGGGCCTGTTCGGGGGCGCCGGCCTGGGCAAGACGGTGCTGATCCAGGAGCTGATCAACAACGTCGCCAAGCAGCACGGCGGCTACTCGGTGTTCGCGGGCGTCGGCGAGCGCACGCGCGAGGGCAACGACCTCTGGCTCGAGATGCGCGAGGCCGGCGTGCTCCCGCGCACGGTCATGGTGTTCGGCAAGATGAACGAGCCGCCGGGCGCCCGCCTGCGCGTCGCGCTCTCGGCGCTCACCATGTCGGAGTACCTGCGGGACCTGGGCGGCACCGACGTGCTCCTGTTCGTCGACAACATCTTCCGGTTCAGCCAGGCCGGCTCCGAGGTGTCGGCGCTCCTCGGCCGCATGCCGTCGGCCGTCGGCTACCAGCCGACGCTGGCGACCGAGATGGGCGCGCTCCAGGAGCGGATCACGTCGACGAAGAAGGGCGCGATCACCTCGGTCCAGGCCGTGTACGTCCCGGCCGACGACCTCACCGACCCGGCGCCGGCGACGACGTTCGCGCACCTCGACGCGACGACCGTGCTCGACCGCGGGATCGCGGCGAAGGGCCTCTACCCGGCGATCGACGCGCTCAACTCGACGTCGCGGATCCTCGACCCGAACGTCGTGGGCGAGGTCCACTACGCGGTCGCGAAGAAGGTCCAGTCGATCCTCCAGCGCAACAAGGACCTCCAGGACATCATCGCGATCCTCGGCGAGGACGAGCTCTCCGAGGAGGACAAGATCGTCGTCCACCGCGCGCGCCGGATCCAGGCCTTCTGCAGCCAGCCGTTCCACGTCGCCGAGGCGTTCACCGGCATGAGCGGCGTCTACGTGAAGCGCGAGGACTCGATCCGCTCGTTCAAGGAGATCGTCGAGGGCAAGGCGGACGACCTCCCCGAGGAGGCGTTCAAGTACGTGGGCACGATCGACGACGCGCGGGCCAAGGCCAAGCGGCTGCAGGCGAGCTGACGTGCGCGCCACGATCGTCACGCCGGACAAGGCCTACTTCGACGGGGAGGCGTCCTTCGTCGTCCTCCCCGCGTGGGACGGCGAGATCGGCGTGCTGCCCGGGCACGCGCCCTTGATCGCGCGCCTCTCGCACGGGGTCGCCCGCGTGACCCACGGCGACCAGGTCACGCGGCTCGCCCTGTTCGGCGGGTTCCTCAAGGTCCAGGACGACCTCGTGTCGGTCCTCGCGAGCGGCGCCGCCTCCGGCGAGGTCGCGCCGGCGGACGCTCAGAAGGCGCTCGACGAGGCGGAGAAGCACCTCGAGGGCGTGCGCGCGAAGGGGCGCGAGGGCCAGGCCGCGCTCGCGGAGGCCGAGGAGCGCGTCCGGCGCGCGCGGACCGTGCTGCGCCTGGTGTCCTCGAGCCGCTGAAGCTTCTGGTCGTTGACCGGCCAGGACCGCCCGCTACCATTCACGACGGCTCGGGCAGGGCGCCTCCCCGTGGGGGACGGTGAAGGCGCGTCCCCTGCCCGCGCGACGGAGAGCACGCCCATGGCCAAGAAGCCGCTCGACGAGGACGAGGACGAGGACGAGGACGAGGAGGACGAGGACGAGGACGAGGGCGACGAGGACGACGACGATTTCGACGACGACGACGACGACGACGATTACGACGACGACGACGACGACGACGACGACGACGACGAAGACGACGACGACGACGACGACGACGACTGAATCGACGGCGGCCGGGCGACGCGCCATGGTGCAGGAGGTGACGCGAGGGGGCCCCCCTCGCGTCGCTCCGTTTTTGCCGGAGCAGGCCCTCGCGCCGCCGTCGTTTATCCTCGCTTGACGCCCGGCGCCTACGTTCCGGTGCGCGTCGACCGACGGCGCCTCGACGGCGAGGTGCCGTGGCCGGGGCGCGCGGGAGGGGACTCGTGGTGGAGGCGACCGTGACGCGGAGCGGCGGGGGGACCCTCGAGCGCCCGGCGCAGGCGACGGGGCGAGCGAGGCAGACCATGGAGAGCAAGGGGCGCGTCCTCGTGATCGAGGACGAGGCCGACATCCTCGAGCTGATGGTCTACAACCTCCAGCGCGAGGGCTACGAGGTCACCGGGATCCCGAACGGGGAGGACGGGCTGCGGCGGGCGCGGGCCGAGCTGCCGGACCTGATCCTGCTCGACCTCATGCTCCCGGGGCTCCCGGGTGTGGAGGTCTGCAGGCGCCTGAAGGCCGACCCGGCCACGCGCGGGATCTCCGTGATCATGGTCACGGCGAAGGGCGAGCCCGACGACGTGGTGAGCGGGCTCGAGGCGGGCGCCGACGACTACGTGCCCAAGCCGTTCAGCCCGCGCGTGCTGCTCGCGCGGGTCAAGGCCGTCATGCGGCGCGCGGGCGCGGACGAGGGCGCGCAGGGGGCCAAGGTCGTGCGCGGCGGCGTCTCGATCGACCCCGAGCGGCACGAGGTCCGCGTCGAGGGCGAGCCGGTCGTGTGCACCGCGACCGAGTTCCGCCTGCTCCACTTCCTCGCGACGCACCCCGGGCGCGTCTTCACCCGGAACCACCTCCTCAGCCGCGTGATCGGCGAGGACGCGGTCGTGATCGACCGGAACATCGACGTCCACGTGGGCGCGCTCCGCAAGAAGCTCGGCACGCAGCGGGAGCTGATCGAGACCGTCCGGGGCGTCGGCTACCGGATGCGCGACGCCTAGCGGCCCGGCCGGCGCGCAGGCGACACGCGAGGATGAAGGCGCTCTGGAAGCTGTACACGGGCTACGTCGCGCTCGTCTTCGTCGGCGCGGCGCTGCTCGCGCTCGGCGCCGCCGCCTGGCTCGAGCGGGAGTCGCTCGCGGACCTCGAGCGGGCCCTCGAGTCCCGCGCGGTCCTGATCGGCGAGCTCGCCACGCCGGAGCTCTCCCGGGTGGCGCGGGACCCGGCCCTCCAGGCGCGGGTCGTGGCGCTCGGCGCGAGGCTCGAGACGCGCCTCACCGTGATCGCGGGCGACGGGACCGTGCTCGCCGACTCCCACGAAGAGCCGGCGCAGACGGGCCCCCACGGGGACCGGCCCGAGGTCGTCGCGGCCCGCCTGGGGGGGCGCGGCGCCGCGACCCGGCACAGCGCGACCGTGGGCGAGCCCATGATGTACGTCGCCGCCCGGCTCGGGCCGGCCGAAGCCCCCGTCGGGTTCGCGCGCGCGGCGCTCCCCCTCGCGCAGGTCGAGGCGCGCGTGGGGCGCCTGCGCGCCGTGGGCCTCCTCGCGGCGCTCGGGGCGGGCCTCCTCGCGCTCCTCCCCGGCCTGGCTCTGGCCCGCCGGATCTCCCAGCCGCTCGGCACGATGACCGCGGTCGCGCGCTCGATCGCGGCAGGCGACTACCGGGCGCACGTCCCGCCCACGCTCGCCGACGACGAGATGGGCTCGCTCGCGCGCGCGTTCGACAGCATGGCGGTCCAGCTCCGGGACCGCATGGACACGATCACCGCGGACCACAACAAGCTCGCGGCGATCCTCGGCTCCATGGTCGAGGGCGTCGTCGCGATCGACGGCGACCGCCGGATCGTGCACATGAACGACGTCGCGGGGCGCGTCCTCCGGGTCGACCCGCGCAAGACCCTCGGGCGGCCGATCGACGAGGTGTGCAAGGTCGCGCAGGTGACCGAGACCCTGACGTCCACGCTCGAGGCGCCCGCGCCCTCGACCGGCGAGGTGCGCCTGGCGACCCCGGGCCGCGAGCAGGTGCTCAAGCTCCACGCCTCGCCCCTGCGCGACGGCGGCGGGGCGCTCGCCGGCGCCGTCGTCGTGCTCCACGACATCACGGAGCTGCGCCGGCTCGAGACCCTCCGCCGCGAGTTCGTGGCGAACGTGTCCCACGAGCTGAAGACCCCGCTCACGGCGATCTGCGGGCTGATCGAGACCCTGATCGACGACGACGAGATGGAGCCCGGGACGCAGCGCCGGTTCCTCGAGAAGGTCCAGAACCAGTCCAACCGGCTCACGACGCTCGTGCGCGACCTCCTGACCCTCTCGCGGGTCGAGTCGGAGGACGCCAGCCTCGAGCGCGCCCGGATCGACCTCCGCGACCCCCTGCGCGACTCGATCCGCCACCTGCTCGCCGCCGGCGAGGAGAAGGGCCTCGTGATCGAGAGCGAGGTCCCCGAGGACGCGGTCCCCGTGCTCGGCGACCGCGAGGCGCTCCGGCAGGTGGTCGACAACCTGCTCGACAACGCGCTCAAGTACACCCCGGCCGGCGGGCGCGTGTGGGTGCGCCTGCGCCGCGAGGGGGAGCGGGCCAGCCTCGAGGTCCAGGACACCGGGATCGGGATCGAGCCCCGCGACCAGGCCCGGATCTTCGAGCGGTTCTACCGGGTGGACAAGGCGCGCTCGCGCGACCTCGGCGGCACGGGCCTGGGCCTCTCGATCGTCAAGCACATCATGCTGGCCCACGACGGTCAGGTGGCCGTCGAGAGCAAGCTGGGCGAGGGCAGCACGTTCCGCGTGAGCTTCCGGCTCGCGCCCGGGGAGACCCAGCACGAGGGGCTCCCGGCCCTGGGCGCCCGCGCGCTGGGCTAGCCAGGCGGCGCGGCGCGAGGCGACGGGAGAGCGGCGGCTCCGGGGGTTCGAGGTGGAGCTCGCCGCGGCGCCTCGAGTCCGAGGGGCCGGTGGCCCCTCGCTCCGACGGCGTGGAACGCGCGTCCTGCCTCGGCAAGTCGGCGTGGTGCGGCGCCCGCCGGTGGCCGCTTCGTGCCGTCGTCGGAGTCGACGGGAAGGACTTGCTCGCCCGGCCGCGACCGGGCGGGCGGGGATGGCACGCCTCGTGGGCAAGTCCCGTGGCCGCGGGGACGCGGTCCCGGCACGCCCTGCGCTCGCAGGACCTCGCCATGTCGCTGCCGCGCCGGTTGGAGTCGGGGAGGGAGCACGCCGTCACGCGGCGGACGGTCGAGCGGCGCCCGTACCTCAACCCGCACGAGGAGGTCGTGCAGATCCTGGGCTACGCGCTCGGCCGCGCGGCCGAGCAGAACCCGGGCGTGCGGCTCCACGCCTTCATGCAGCACACGACGCACGTGCACGAGAACTGCACCGACGTGCCCGGCGCGGGCGAGCACTCCACGCTGCCGCGCTTCCACCAGCAGCTCTTCGGAATGACCGCGCGCGCGATCAACGCCCACTTCGGGCGCGGCGGGGCGCTCTTCCAGCAGGGCAGTTACGGGAACGTCGAGGTCCATGACCGCGCCGCGCGTGAGCAGCAGC
>JANJTH010000673.1 GCA_024711205.1 Planctomycetota bacterium
GCCCCCGGGGCGCCGCAGGCCCCCAGGCCGAGGGCGAGGCCGAGCGCCAGGCCGAGCGGCAGGGCGCGGGCGGGGGGCGGGGCGCGGCGGGGGCGGCCGGGCACGGGCGCGGTCACGAGGCACCTCCGTCCGCGGGGCGCGCGGGGCGGCCGAAGCGCAGGTAGAGCGCGGGCACGAGGAGCATGTTGAGGGCCGTGGACGTCACGAGCCCCCCCAGGATCACGACGGCCATGGGGCTCTGGAGCTCGTTGCCCGGGGCGTGCCCCGCGAGCGCGAGCGGGACGAGCGCCAGGCCCGAGGCGAGCGCGGTCATGAGGATCGGGGCCACCCGCTCGAGCGCGCCCCGCTGCACCGCCTCGCGCAGCGACGTCACGCCCTCCGCGAGCTGGAGGTGCCGGACGTGCGTGACGAGCATGATCCCGTTGCGCGCCGCGACCCCGAACACGGTGATGAACCCGATCAGCGACGCGACCGACAGCACGCCGCCCGTGAGCTCCACCGCGGCCACGCCGCCGATCAGCGCGAGCGGCAGGTTGAGCATGACGAGGAGCGCGTCGCGCGCCGAGCCGAGCGCCAGGTGCAGGATCAGGCCGATCCCCAGGACCACGGCGAGGCCGAGCAGCGCGAGCTGGCGCCCGGCCGCCTCGGCCGCCTCGAACTGTCCGCCGTACTCGACCCGGTAGCCGGGCGCCTGGGCGAGCAGCGGGTCGACGCGCGCGCGAACGTCCGCCACGACCGATCCCACGTCGCGGCCGCGCACGTTGCACATGACGACGAGCTTGCGCTCGACGTCCTCGCGGCCGATCAGGTTGGGGCCGGTGCTCGGGGTGAGCGCCGCCACGCCCCGCAGGGGCACCTGCCCGCCGTCCGCGGCGTCGAGGCGCAGGTCGCCCAGCGTGTCGCTGCGCCAGGCGCCGCCGTCGCCTGCGGCCACGCGCAGGACCAGGTCGTAGCCGGCGCGGCCCTCGAGCAGCCGGGTCACCGGCAGGCCCTGGAGCGAGGCCTCGAGCGCGTGGCCCACGTCCTGGACGCGCAGCCCGTGACGGGCCATGGCCGGGCGGTCGAGGTGCACGAGCAGGAGCGGGACGTCGGCCTGCTGCTCGATCGAGAGGTCGACCACGCCCGGCACCTCCGAGATCGCCGCCCGGGCTCGCTCCGCGAGCGCGCGCAGCCGGTGCAGGTCGTCGCCGAACAGCTTGACCGCGACGTTCGCGCGCGTGCCGGAGAGCATGTGGTCGATCCGATGCGAGATCGGCTGCCCGATCGTGACGTTCACCCCCGGGACCGTGGAGAGCGCGGTCCGGAGCGCGTCGAGGAAGGCGTCCTTCGAGCGCGCCCCGAGCGCGAACGACACGTCGAGCTCCGCGGCCTCGACGCCCTGGGCGTGCTCGTCGAGCTCGGCGCGCCCGGTGCGCCGCGCCACGGAGGTCACCTCCGGCTGGGCGAGGAGCGCGCGCTCGACCATGCGCCCGAGCGCGTCCGACGCGTCGAGCGAGGTCCCCGGCTGGGTTACGGCGCTGATCGTGAGCGCGCCCTCGTTGAACTCGGGCAGGAACGCGCGCCCGAGGCGGGTCGCCCCGCCGACCGCGACGACGAGGGCCACGAGCGCGGGGGCCGCGAGCAGCAGCGGGCGGTCGAGCAGCCGCGCCAGGACGGGGGCGTAGGCGCGGTGCAGCCAGGCGACGACGCGCGGCTCGCGCCCCGTCGCCACGGCCGCGCTCCGCGGGAGGAGGAGCGCGCACAGGGCCGGCGTCACGGTGACGGCGACGAGCAGCGACGCCCCGAGCGCCACGACGTAGGCGACGCCCAGCGGGCGCAGGAGGCGCCCCTCGACCCCGGGCAGGAAGAACACGGGGAGGAACACGAGGACGATGATCAGGGTCGCGAACACGATCGAGCCGCGGATCTCGACGCTCGCCGCGAGCACGACCTCGAGCGCGGGCCGGCGCTCCCCGGGCGGCCGGGCGCCCTCCTCGCGCAGGCGGCGGAACACGTTCTCGACGTCGATGATCGCGTCGTCGACCAGCGCGCCGACCGCGATCGCCATGCCCCCGAGGGTCATGGTGTTGATCGTCGCGCCGAGCCCGGCGAGCACGAGCACGGCCGCGAGCAGCGAGAGCGGGATCGCCGTGAGCGTCACGAGGCTCGCGCGCAGGTCGCCCAGGAACACGAGCACGACGAGCACGACGAGGAGCGCCCCGTCGCGCAGCGCGACCTCGACGTTGCGGACCGCGGTCGCGATGAACCCGGCCTGCCGGAACACGTCGCGGTCGAGGGCCATGCCCTCGGGCAGGCGGACGGCCACGTCGTCGAGGACCCGGTCGAGCGCGGCGGTGAGCGCGAGCGTGTTGGCGCCCGGCTGCTTCTGCACGCCCAGGATCACGGCCGGGCGCGCGCCGACCGAGCCGACGCCGCGCTTGGGGGCGACGCCGGTCTGGACGTGGGCCACGTCGGCCACGCGCACGGGGACGCCGTCGCGCGCGGCGACGACGGTCTCGGCGACGTCCTCGAGGCCCCGGAGGCGACCGAGCCCGGTCACGAGCAGCTCTTGCCCCCCCTCGGGCAGGAAGCCGGCGGAGACGTTCTCGTTGCCGGCGCGGAGCGCGGCGGCCACCTGCGCGAGCGTGACGTCGTGCGCCGCGAGGCGCGCGGGCGCGACGACGACCTGGTACTGCTTCACGTCGCCGCCGATCGGGGTGACCTGAGAGACCCCGGGAACGGCCAGGAGTCGGCGCCGCACGACCGTCTCGGCGACGGCGCGCAGCGCCGCCGGGTCGTGCCGCTCCGAGGTGAGGGCGAGGAACAGGATCTCGCCCATGATCGAGGAGGTCGGCGCGAGCGTGGGCCGCCCGACGTCGTCGGGCAGGTCGGCCGCGGCCAGCGCGAGCCGCTCGGTGACCGTCTGGCGAGCCTGGGTCAGGTCGACGTCCCAGGCGAACTCGACCCACACGACGGAGATCCCGACCGCGGTCGCCGAGCGGACGCGGCGCACGCCGGCGGCGCCGTTGAGCGCGCTCTCGATCGGGAAGGTGACCTGGGCCTCGACCTCGGTCGGGGCCATGCCGTGGGCCTCGGTGATCACCGTCACGGTCGGCGCGGTCAGGTCCGGGAACACGTCCACGGGCATGCCGCGGGCGACCCAGGCGCCCGCGGCCGTGAGGAGCGCCGCGAGCAGGAGCACGGCGCCGCGCTGGCGGAGCGAGAGGCGAATGAGCGCGTCGATCATGGTCGCGCCGGCCTCAGTGCGCGTGGCCGTGGGCGGGGATCGCGCTCGAGGCCGACGCGAGCCGGATCGCGAGGCCGCCGTGGGTCACGACCCACTCGCCCTCCGCGAGGCCCGCGCGCACCTCGACCCACGCGCCGTCGCGGACGCCGAGCGTCACGTCGCGCCGCTCGAAGGTCTCGCCGCCGAGCTGCACGAACGCGATCCAGCGCGCGTCCTCCGCCACGAGCGCGGCGGCCGGGAGCGCCAGCGCGTCGACCGTCGTGCGGGTCTCGACGTGCACGTCGAGGAGCTGGCCCGGGCGCAGCGCCCCGTCCGGGTTCTCGACCTCCCACACGAGCGGCACGGTGCGCGTGCGCGGGTCGACGACGGGGCCCGCGTGGAGGAAGCGACCCACGCCCTCGCCCGTGAGCGGGGCGAGCCGACCCGGGGCGCCCGGCGGCTCGGCCCAGGCGGCCCGCCCCGGTCCGAGCCGGTGTGCGTCGACCTCGGGCACGCGCGCGACGACCTCGACCCGCGACGGGTCGACGAGCCAGAGGATCGGCCGCTCGGGCCCGACGTGCTCTCCGACCGCCGCATGCACGCGGACGACCACGCCGGCGATCGGCGCGCGGAGGGGCACGGCCGGCAGCCCGTCGGGGCTGACGCCCAGGCCCGCGCGGAGCTCGGTCAGGAGGTCGACGAGCCGGGCGGCGGCCGCGGCCTCGACGGCGGCGACCCGCTCGGCGGTCTCGGCCTCCTCGAGCTCGCGCCACGAGCGGGCGCTCACGGCGGCGAGGTCGCGCACGCGGGCGAGCGACCTGCGGGCCTGCTCGAGCACGACGGCGGTCCGCTCGGCGCGGGCGCGCGTGTCGGCCTCCTGGGTCGCGAGCTGCTGCCGGCTCGCGACCCAGGCGAGCAGGTCGGCGCCGGCGAGCGGCGGGACGAGCGTGGCCACGACCTGGCCCGCCTCGACGCGGTCCCCGGGCTCCGGCAGGGCCCCGCCGACCGGCCCGCGGAGCGTCCCCGCGAGCGGCGGGGTCACGTAGGCCTGGCGCGCCGGCGCCGCCTCGACCGCGGCGGGCAGGCGCAGGCGCTCGACGAGCGTGCGGCGACCGACCCGCTCGAGCCGGACCGGCACCTTCCAGGCCTGCTCCTTGAGGAACGAGATCCCCGCCGGGCCGTCGGCCTCGGGGGAGGCCGCGGCCTCGGCCTCGGTCGAGTACACGGTGCGCGTGGGCAGGGGGACCTCGTCGACGCCCTCTGCCCAGGGGATCCGGACGGCGACCTCCCACGTCCCCGGGGCGGGGAAGGTGAGGTCGGGCAGGTAGATCCCGAGCCGCGCGACCTCGGGGACGGGCACCTCGGTGGGCGGGTCGTCGCCGCGTCGAAGCACGAACGTGATCGGGCCCTCGCGGCGGGCCTCGCCCGTGACCTCGTCGGTCACGTGCGTGATGAATCGGGTCGGGCTGCCGGCGACGAGCAGGCGGTGCTCGATGAACAGCTCGTGCCGGCCGCCGTGGACGGTCAGCGCGTCCGTGCGCGGCTCGTCCTCCTCGGCGTGGCCCTGGCCGGTGCCGTGATCGTGGCCGTGGTCGTGGCAGCCCGGCGCGAGGACGAGCGCGAGGAGGAGGGGCAGGCCCCGGCCCCGGGGCCGGTTGAACGAAGTGGACATGGGCGCTCCCGTCGGAAGGCGGATCGAGGGATCCGTCCGCGGGCAGAGCGGCGGCGCCGCCGCTCCGCGTCCGAGGCGGACGGGCGATCAGCCGACGGGAGGAGCGCGGGGTGGGGCGGGTCGGAGGGGCGGGTCGCTGTCGGGCTCGGGGACCTGATCCCGCGGCACCCAGCGGAGCGGTCGGGGCGCGGGCAGCGCGACGAACCCCGCGGCCGCCGGCGGCGCCGGCGGCAGGGACGGCCCTGCCTCGGGGGACACGAACGCGGGCGGCAGGTGATCCGCAGCGTCGTGCGGGGCGTGCGACTCCGCGCCGTGCTCGGCGCGGACGTCGTCGTCGTGGCCGTGGCCTACGTCGTCGTGGGCGTGCGCGTGGGCCTGGCCCGCGTGCAGCTCGGGCTGCGGTCCGGCGACCTGCGCGACGTGGTGCGCCTCGAGCGCGAGGTGCAGCGCCGACCCGGTCCAGGTCACCACGAGGAGGACCGCCAGGAGCAGCGCGCAGAGCTCGTGCCCGGTCCTCACCGCGTGCAGGCTACTCCGGTCCGCAGGCGACGACAACCGTGGCCAACTCGAGGTGGCTCGAGCCCGACCAGCCCCGCCCCCCCACTCCGCGGGGCCTGGCCCCCCGTCGCAGGCCGACCCGCGGCCCCATCCCCATCAGGTTCCGGCGGGAATCGGCGACGAGGAGCCTCCTCTCCCGGGGCCCCGCCTCCCGCGCCGACTCCCTCCGGAACCTGTTACAGGCCGCGCTCGAGCGCGGCCTCGGTGAACGTCGCGTCCGGCAGGCCCGGGTTGATCTTCCGCTCGGTGAAGCGCATGACCGTCTTCGTGTTGCGGAGGTGGTCCTCCATCATGGACTGCCCGGGGCGCCAGAGCCCGTCCACCTGCGCGAAGTCGCGCCCGGTCCAGGTCTTCTGGTGGCGGCCCTGCTTGTCGAAGTACTCGACCTTGAGGATCAGGAAGCGCGCCTTGTCGACGAACAGGCGCCGCTTCGAGTAGCCCGACGCGTCGGCGTCCTTGGGCGTCGCCTCGACGACGTGGCAAGCGATCTGCGGGCCGTCCTTCTCGGTCTGGACCTGCGCCTCGCCGTCGAGCTTGTAGCTCGTGCGCGAGAAGTCCTCCGTGCGGAGGTCCTCGTAGGTGAAGTCGGTCCCCGAGAACCGCTCCTTGCGCTGGCCCGTCGCGATCCGCTTCGACTTCTTGAGCGCCGGCAGGTAGACCCACTGGTCGTCCGCGCGCCCGGTCGCCTCGACGGTGAGCACGGCCGTGCCGCGCACGTTCGGCGGCGAGAGGAAGCGCATCATGTTCATGTCGTCCTCGCCCTGGCCCGTCTTCGAGAGGACCTCCATCTCGCGGCGCTGGGGCGGGGACCCCTCGGCGACGAGGACCATCTCGACCACGCCGCGCTCGTCCTTCGAGCGGTGGTCACGGTCGGCGCGGCGGACGATCGCCTCGCCGTCGAGCGCGTCCTGGGCGCCGCCTGCGAGGGCGAGCGCGAACAGGCCGCCCAGGGCGGCGGCGGGGGCGGACAGGGGTCGCAGACGCAGCGTGGTCACGGGGCCTCCTCGGGCGCGGAGCGGGTCCGGCGCGGGCCGGATCCTACCTGGCCGCGACCGGGCGTGGGTTTGACCCGGCTCGCCGCGGGCGCTACAACCTGCCCCGGAACCTCCTCGACACAACGAGCCCGCGCAGGCCCCGGACATGCCCCAGCTCCTCGTCCTCAGCGGCAACAAGCAGGGCTTCGTGCTCGAGCTGGGCGACGGCGACGTGGTCGACGTCGGGAACCGCAAGACGGCCAAGCTCTCGATCCGCGACCCGTGGATCTCCTGGAACCACGCCAAGGTCGTGGGCGAGGGCGGGCGGTTCTTCGTCGAGGACCTGGGCTCGTCGAACGGCACGTGGGTCGCGGGCGAGAAGGTCCAGCGCCGCGAGCTCAAGCCGAGCGACGTGATCTACTTCGGCAAGACGAAGGTGAAGTTCGCGCTCGACGGCGCGGGCGGCGGCGCGGCGCCGACGACCGGCGCGGCGCCGTCACCCGGCGCGGCCGCGCCGGGCGCGGGC
>JANJTH010000723.1 GCA_024711205.1 Planctomycetota bacterium
GCCCGCGCAGGGCGGGCCTCCGCCAGCGCAGGGCGGTGCCCCGCCGCCCGCGCAGGGCGGGGCCGCGCCGCCCGCGCAGGGCGAGGCGCCCGCGGAGGAGCGGCTGCGGCCCGCGCTCGTGCAGTTCGACTCGGAGTACGACCCGGATATCTGGGCCGCGGCGCACCTGTTCGACGGGCGGGTCGACACCGGCTGGTGCTCGGCCCCCGGGGCCCGGGCGCCCTACCGCTTCGTGGTCGACCTCGGCCGGGCCGTGGCGCTCACGCGCGTCGAGCTCGACGCGGGCTGCCCCGAGGAGAGCGGGTTCGAGGGCGCCTGCGCCAAGGGCTTCGCGGTCGAGGTGTCGACCGCGGGGCCGGACCGCGGGTTCCGCGTCGTGCTCGAGGGGGAGCTGCGCCGGGGCGTGAACGGGCAGGCGTTCGCCCTCGCCGTGGAGGCCCCCGCGCGCTGGGTGCGCGTCGTCGCGCGGAGCAACCACGGGCACCCGACGCTGACGGAGCTCATGGACGTGCGCCTGTTCGGGCGCGCGGGCGCGGTCGTGGCCCCGGCCGGCGGGCTGCGCCTCGACCGCGTGCGGGCGTCGCGCGTCCGCAACGGCCCGGCGCTCCCCCAGGGCGACGCCCTGCGCCCGGGCGAGCGGCTGTGGGTGAACCTGAAGCCGCGCGGCCTCGCCGCCGGCCCCGACGGGAACGCCTGGCTCGAGGTCGACCTCGTGCTCGAGGACGCGCAGGGGCGGGAGCTCCTGCGCCGCGACAAGCTCCTCGACCACGTGGCCCGCCCGCCCGAGCCGCCCCTCTCGTCCTTCGTGGCGGTCCACCTCGACCTGCCGGCCGGCTTCCCCCCGGGCGACTACGTGGCCCGCCTGGTGGCCCGCGACCGCGTGGCGCGCACGAGCGCGGCCGCGGCCGTGCGCTTCGTGGTCGGGCCCTGAGCGAGGCGCGAGGGCTGGGCCCGGCTGGCCGACCGGAGGGAGGCCGGCCGGGCACGGGCCGAGCGCCGAGTGGACCTCACTCGAGCGACGACGGCGCGGGCACGACCGAGGCGGAGGAGCGGCCGGAGGGGCCTCCGCCGGCCCCGGACCGAGCCCGCCGCGCCCCGGCGGCCGAGCCGTCCGCCGCGCCCGCCCCCGGGGCCGGGCGGCCGAGCGAGGGCGTGCTCTCGGGCGACGTCCAGGCCACGATCCGGGCCGAGGTCGTCGCGGCGGGCGGGGCCGAGGTCCTGTTCCTCGGGCGGGTCGACGCGCGCGGCGTCGTCGTCGAGGTGGAGGTCGCGGCGCGGGGCCACGACGGGGCCGTGCTCGCGCGCGTCGCGCGGGCCCGCGAGCACGACGTCGCGCTCCACAACCACCCCTCGGGCGTGCTGCTCCCGAGCGACGCCGACCTCGCGGTCGCGAGCGAGCTGGCCGAGCACGGGACCGGCAGCGTGATCGTGAGCAACGACGCGGCCCGCTGCTACGTCGTCGTGCCCCCGCGGCCCGCGCGCCCGCGCGTCGTGGTCGGGGCCGCCGAGGTCGAGGCCGTGCTCGCCCCGGGGGGGCCGGTCGCGCGCCAGCTCGGGCCGGGGCACGAGCCGCGCCCGGGGCAGCGCGACATGGCGCTCGCGGTCGGGCGCGCGCTGGCCGAGGACCGGGTGGCCCTCCTCGAGGCCGGCACGGGCACGGGCAAGACGTTCGCCTACCTCGCGCCGGCGGCGCTCCACGCGCTCCGCAACGGCGAGCGCGTCGTCGTGTCGACGGCCACGATCCACCTCCAGGAGCAGGTCACGGCGAAGGACGCGCCGCTGCTCGCGCGCGCGCTGCGCGCGCACGACCCGGCGCTGCCGCCGCTGCAGGTCGCGGTCATGAAGGGGCGCTCGAACTACGTCTCGTTGCGCCGGGCGGCCGAGGCGGCCGCGCAGGACCCGAGCGCGTTCGGGAGCGACGACGAGCGGCGCGAGGTCGAGGCGCTCGCCGCCTGGGCGCAGGAGACGCGCACGGGGGACAAGGCCGAGCTGAGCCCGCCGCCCTCGGGCGACGCCTGGGAGCACGTGTCCTCGCAGGCGGACAACTGCCTGCGCGCGCAGTGCCCGCGGTTCGGCGAGTGCCACTACTTCGCCGCGCGCCGCCACGTCTCGCGCGCGCACGTCGTCGTGGTCAACCACCACCTCCTGCTCTCGGACGTCGCGATCAAGGAGCAGGCCGGGCCGGGCCAGGGCGTGCTCCCGCCGTTCGAGCGGCTCGTGGTCGACGAGGCGCACCACCTCGAGGCGATCGCGGGCGAGCGCCTCGGCGACCAGGTGAGCGAGCTCGGCGTCGAGCGGTCGCTCGGCCGCCTGCAGCGGCGGCGCGACGCGCGGCGCGGGCTCCTGCCGAGCCTGCGCTCCACGCTCTCGCGCGGCGGCGCCCACGGGTTCCCGCTCGCGCGCGCCGTCGACGACGAGCTGCTCCCGCAGCGGGACCGGGCCCACCACGCGCTCCTGCGCGGGTTCGACGAGGTGGCCCGGCTGGTGCGCGCGCGGCTCCCCGAGGCGGAGCGCGGGCTGCGCGAGGCGCGGCTGCGCGTGCGCGCGGGCGACGAGCCGCTCGTGGCCCCGCTCGTCGAGGCCGGGCGCGAGCTCGCGGTGCTCGCCGGGCGGCTGGGCGCGCTCGGGGCAGACGTCCAGCAGCTCCCCGAGGGGGACCTGCGCGCGCGCGTCGAGCCGCAGGTCCGCGAGGCCGAGGCCGTGGGCAAGCGGCTCGCGCGCGCGGCGAAGGCGCTCGACGGCTGGCGGGACCTCGGGCCCGGGGGCGGAGGAGGAGGAGGAGGAGGAGAAGAGTCGGGAACGGGAACGGGACGGAGTGACCCGGGGGCGCAGGCACCCGGAGCGACCGCGGGAACGGGCCGGAGTGACCCCGACGCGCAGGCCACCCGGGCGACCGCGGGGACGGGACGGAGTGACCCGGGGGGGCAGGCCCCGGGTGCGACCGCGGGAACGGGAACGGGAACGGGAACGGGCCGGAGTGACCTGGGGGCGCAGGCACCCGGAGCGACCGCGGGAACGGGCCGGAGTGACCTGGGTACGCAGGCCCCCGGGCACGCCGATCCGGGCCCGGCGTCCGGGCACGCCGGGGCCACGGGCCGCGCGACCACGCCCGCGGGCGAGACGGTCCGCTGGATCGAGCTGACGCGCGGGCGCGACGGGCGCGACGTGGTCACGCTCGTGGCCGCGCCGCTCGAGGTCGGCCCTCGCCTTCGCCGGGTCCTGTTCGACCCGCTCCGCACGGCGGTCCTGTCCTCGGCCACGCTCACGGTGGCCGGCCGGTTCGACTACCTCGCGACGCAGGTGGGGCTCGCCGACCTGGGCCCCGAGCGGCGCGACGACCGGCGGATCCCCTCGCCGTTCGACTACCCGCGCCAGGCGGTCCTCGGCGTCCCCGACGACGTGCCGCTCCCCGACGCGGCGGGCCACGAGCCCGCGGCGCACGCGGTCATGCGCGCGCTCGTGCTCGCGTCGCGCGGGCGGGCGTTCCTGCTCTTCACCTCCTACGCCGCGCTCCGGCGCGCCTTCGACGCCCTCGAGCCGCCGCTGCGCGCGGCCGGGCTCGTCCCGCTCCGCCAGGGCGAGCAGAGCCGCCGCCACCTGCTCGAGGCGTTCCGCGAGACGCCGGGCGCCGTCCTGTTCGGGACCGACTCGTTCTGGGAGGGCGTCGACGTGCCGGGCCAGGCCCTCGTGCTCGTCGTGATCGCGAAGCTGCCGTTCCGCGTCCCCTCCGAGCCGCTCCAGGAGGCCCGGGCCGAGGCGGTCACGCGGCGCGGCGGGGACCCGTTCCGCGCGCTCATGCTCCCGCAGGCCGTCCTCAAGCTCACGCAGGGCTTCGGGCGCCTGATCCGGACCCGGACCGACCGCGGCGCCGTCGTCGTGCTCGACCGCCGGCTCGTCACGCGCGCCTACGGGCGCGACTTCCTCGACAGCCTCCCCCCGGCGCGCGTCCTCGTCGCGCCCACCGCCCGCCTCGTCGAGGCCGTCCGCCCGTTCGTGGACGCCCCGCGCGGGCCCGGATAGCCTCGACCCGGGCGTGGCCCGACGGGCCGCCGAGCGAGGTCCACGTGGCGCGGAGCGAGGGGCCATGACCGGGGCGAGCGCGGGGGCCAGGGGCGGGGAGAAGCTGCACGGCTACTGGCGGCAGTCGAGGGACCTGCTCAACTCGCTCGTGCTCGTCCTCCCGCTCCTCGTGATCTACCAGGCGGGCCTGTTCGCGACGAACGGGGCGACGCTCAACGGCGCCGACTTCGCGACCGTCGTGATCCTCCGCAACTGGGGGGGCAACGGGCTCCTCGTGTTCAACGGCGTCCTGATCGCGGCCGGCCTGGTCGGCCTGGGCGTCCTGCGCGGCAAGGGCCGGTTCGACCCGAAGATCGCGCTCCCGCTCGTCGTCGAGAGCACGATCTACGCCTTCCTGCTCGGGATCGTGATCACGCAGGTCCTCTCGCGCATGGGGATCCGCCCGCTCGCGCTCGTCCCGCTCGCCGCGGGGCTCGAGCAGCACGGCCTGCTGGCCCGGTTCTGCCTGGCCCTGGGCGCCGGCGTGATCGAGGAGCTCGTGTTCCGGCTCGGCCTGTTCTCGGGCCTCGTCCTGTTCCTGCGCAAGCTGAAGTGGCCCGAGCCGCGCGCGCTGGCCGCCGGCGTCGTCGCGAGCTCGGTCCTGTTCTCGCTCGCCCACTACATGGGGCCCGAGCCGTTCGCGCTCTACACGTTCGTCTACCGGACGCTCGCGGGCGCGCTGTTCTGCGGGCTGTTCCTCGGGCGCGGCCTGGCCGTCGCCGTCTACACGCACGCGATCTACGACGTGCTCGTCATGATCGTGTTCGCGCGCAGCTAGCTGGCCGGGTGGGCCAGGGGCCGACGCTACAGGCCCTGGGCCTCGAGCCAGCGCTCGGCGTCGATCGCGGCCTTGCAGCCGGCGCCCGAGGCCGTGATCGCCTGCCGGTAGTGGCTGTCGTGGATGTCCCCGCCCGCGAACACGCCCTCGACCGAGGTGCGCGAGGTCCCGTCGAGCGTCTTCAGGTAGCCCGTGTCGTGCATGTCGAGCTGGCCCGCGAAGATCTCGCCGTTGGGCGAGTGGCCGATCGCGACGAACAGGCCGCCCGCGGGCCCGATCTCGAGCCGCTCCTCCTTGCCCGCGTCGGGGCCGGTGCCCTCGAGCACGACCGCGTCGAGGTAGCGCTCGCCGCCGACGATGTCCTTCACGGTCCGGTTCAGCTTGAACTCGACCTTCGGGTTGTTCTGGGCCCGCTCGAGCATGATCTTGCTCGCGCGGAAGCCCTCGCGCCGGTGGACGACGTAGACCTTGGAGGCGTAGCGGGTCAGGAAGTTGGCCTCCTCCATGGCCGAGTCGCCGCCGCCCACGACGACGACCTGCTTGCCGCGGAAGAACGCGCCGTCGCAGGTCGCGCACGTCGTCACGCCGTGGCCGAGCAGGCGCCGCTCGGGCTCGATCCCGAGGTACTTGGCCGAGGCGCCGGTCGCGACGATCAGGGCGTGGCAGCGGAGCGTCGTCCGCGTGTCCTGCATGGTGTCGTGGAGCTCGAGCGTGAACGGCCGCTCGCGGACGTTCGCCGAGACCGCGCGGCCCGGGACGAACTGCGCCCCGAACCGCTCGGCCTGCTTGCGGAAGCGCTCCATGAGCTCGGGGCCCATGATCCCCTCGGGGAACCCCGGGAAGTTCTCGACCTCGGTCGTGAGCATGAGCTGCCCGCCGGGGAGGTCCGTCTTGCTCGAGACGTCGCCGCCCTCGACGACGAGCGGGGCCAGGTTCGCGCGCGCCGCGTAGATCGCCGCGGTCAGCCCGGCGGGGCCCGAGCCCAGGATCACGACCTTGTGCACCGCCTCGCCCACGTGGCCTCCTCGTCGCGCCGGGAGCGGGGCCTCGCGGCCGCGCCCTGAGCGCGCCGAGGATAAGCGACCCGGGGGCCGTCGCCACCCGCCAGGCGGGGCGCAGGGCGGTCCGGTCTGGACTTCTAAGGGCCCGGCCGGAAAGCCCGCCGAAGTCCTCCGCGAAGCGGGCGTCGGCGCTCGCGAGGCGGGAGCAAGTCGAGCATTCCTGGCGGGACTGTGTTTTTCGACCAACCATGCGAGCGCCGACG
>JANJTH010000747.1 GCA_024711205.1 Planctomycetota bacterium
CGCCGCCGACGCCGCCGCCGACGCCGCCTCCGCGGCAGACCAGAGCGCCGCCGCCGCGAGCGCCTCGGGGTCCCGCCACAGCGCGCGCGAGAGCGCCTCGGCCGAGGGCGCGAGCCCGAGCCAGGCCTCGAGCCGCTCGGCGCCGCCGGCGCCTGGCGCGCGCCCCGTCAGCGCAAGGACGGCCGCGCCGAGGTCGGCCGCCTCGAGGGCCTGGCCGACGACGTGGCGCGTGTCCGCGAGCTGGACTCGTCGCGCCTCGCGCGCGAGGTCCTCGCGGAGGCGCCGCCCACGGCCCTCCTCCCAGAGCAGCCAGCGGAGCGGCGCCCCGGTGACCTCCCGGTCATCGAGCCGGAGGAGCGCCCCCCAGAGGGCCCGCCGGCGCAGCCCCGGCGCGACGAGCCTGTCCCCGCCGGCCCGCGCGAGCGCGCGCTCGAGCTCGTGCTCGAGGTCCGCCGCCTCGATCCGGCCGCAGGCGAGCTCGGCCCGGTACCGGGCGAGGGACAGGTAGGGCTCGCCACCGAGCTCCCGATGCGCCGCGGCCACGGCGTCGTGGAAGGGGAGGTGCTGGTACGCGTGCAGGGTGTTGTGGTGGACGAAGACGCCGACCGGCCCCTGCGCCGGCAGCAGGTGGCGGGCGTGCTCGAGGGCCGCCTCGAGCGCGGCGGCGCGCTCCGACGCCTGGGCCGGCGGCGCGATGGTCGTGGTCATGGCACCTCGTGGGGTCGATCGCACGGCGGAGCAACGCAGAGTCCACGCGGCCGCCCCCGCAAGTCGCGCTTCGAGGCGCCCGGGTGGGGCGCGGAGGGGCAGACCGGAGCCCGAGCCGAGCGGGGGTGTGGCGTGGCGCCCCACACGACGCCCCGCGCACCCCAGGGCGCTGGAGTTGTGGGGGCACGCGGCTTGCAAGTCGGGCTCGCCCAGGAGAGAGCTCCCCATGTCGGTCGCCCAGCCCGCCGCCGCGCCAACGTCCCCGCCGCTCGGCGCGCCGCCGCGCGGCGACCTGGGTGGGCTCCGGGCCCACCTCGGGGCCGACGCCTACGCCGGCTTCCTCGTGTTCCTGATCGCGCTCCCCCTCTGCCTCGGGATCTCGCTGGCCTCCGGCTACCCGGCGGTCGCCGGGCTCTTCACCGCGATCGTCGGGGCCCTCGTCGCCACGCTCGTGAGCGACTCCGAGCTGACGATCAAGGGCCCGGCGGCCGGCCTCATCGTGATCGCGCTCGGCGCGATCACGGAGCTCGGACAGGTGTACGGGGCGGAGCGCGCCTATCCGCTCGCGCTCGGCGTCGGCGTCGCCGCGGGCGCGCTCCAGGTCGGCTTCGCGCTCCTCCGCACGGGGGTCCTGGGCGAGCTGTTCCCCTCCTCGGCCGTGCACGGGATGCTCGCGGCGATCGGCATCATCATCGTCTCGAAGCAGGCCCCGGTGGCGCTGGGCGTGAGCGCGAAGGGGGAGCCGCTCGAGCTCCTGCGGCGCCTCCCCGAGTTCGTCCAGGCCATGAACCCGGCCGTCGCGTGCATCGGCCTGACGAGCCTCGCCGTCCTGTTCGGGCTGCCGCCCCTCGCCCGCCGCTACGCGGCGCTGCGGCGCGTGCCGGCGCCGGTCGTCGTCCTCGCGCTCGCCGTGCCGCTCGGCCTCGCGTTCGACCTGACCCACGAGCACACCTATCGGCTCCTCGGGCACGAGCACACGCTCTCCGAGGCCTACCTCGTCGCGGTGCCCACCGACCTCCTGCGCGCCGTCACGTTCCCCGACTTCGGGGCGCTCGGCGCCTGGGTGGGCTGGAAGTGGGCCATCATGTTCGCGCTGATCGGGAGCCTGGAGTCGCTCCTCAGCGCGAAGGCGGTGGACCTGCTCGACCCCTGGCGGCGGCGCACGAACCTCGATCGCGACCTGCTCGCGATCGGGGTCGGCAACGCGCTCGCCGCCTCGATCGGCGGCCTCCCCATGATCTCCGAGATCGTCCGCAGCAAGGCCAGCGTGGACAGCGGCGCGCGGACGCGGTTCGCGAACCTCTGGCACGGCGCGTTCCTGCTCGCCTGTCTGCTCGCGATCCCCGGGCTCCTCCACCACATCCCGCTCGCCGCGCTGAGCGCGCTGCTCATCTACACGGGCCTCCGCCTCGCGTCGCCGCGCGAGTTCCTCCACGTGCTCGAGATCGGGCGAGAGCAGCTCCTGGTGTTCGTGGGGACGCTCGTCTGCGTCCTCGCGACCGACCTCCTCGTGGGCGTCTGCTTCGGCATCGTGCTCAAGGCGGGGCTGCACCTCTGGAGCGGGGTCCCGCTCCGCGCGATGGTGCAGCCCCGCTTCGAGGTGGCCCGGCAGGGTGAGCGCGTCGTGGTCACGCCGGAGCAGCCGGCCGTCTTCTCCAACTGGATCGCCCTCCGCCGCCGGCTGGAGGAGGCCAGGGCCCCGGGCGTGATGGTCGTGCTCGACCTGTCCCGCGCCGACCTGGTCGACCACACGACCATGGACCGCCTGCGCGAGCAGGTGGACGTCTTCGCCCGCGAGGGCGCCCGGCTGGAGCTGGAGGGGCTCGAGGACCTCCAGGGGGCCTCCGGGCACCCCCTGGCCGCGCGGAGGCGGGGCCTCGCGGCCGTCCGCCGCGTGACGATCGTCGCGCCCCTCGAGCTCGAGCCCAGGGTGCGGGCGGCGATGACCGAGCTCGGCGCGAGCGGCTACACGGCGATCCACGCGCGGGGCGCGGGCAGGAGCGGCCTCCAGCGCGACGCGGCGGCGGAGGTCGTCCGGCTCGAGTTCATCGTGCCGGAGCAGGTCGCGCAGCGCGCGCTCGACTACCTGCGCACCGAGCTGGTCCCGAAGCATCCGGTCACGGCCTGCCTCGAGACGGTGCACGTCGTGCGGTTCGCCGACTTCGAGCCCGCGCCGGCGGGGCGCCCTCGCGAGGCGAGGCCCGCGGCGGACCTCGTCGAGGCCGCCGCGTGACCCGCCCGCCCGGGGCGCCCCGGCTCTCCGGCCATCCGAGGACGAGGGCTCGTGGCCACGCGCTCGCCCCGGACCGGTCGCTCGAGGCCCTCGCGGCGCCGGGGGCCCGGCCCCTCGTCGTCGCCTGCTCCTGCCACGACGACGCGCACGAGGCGGTCCGGCACGCCGTCGGCGCGCCGGCGGTGGTCCTCCAGTATCCGGCGGGGCTCCCGCCGAGCCCGGGCACGCTCGCGGCGCTCGCCCGCGCCGCCGCGCTCACCGACGTCGTCCTGGTCGCCCACGCCCCGTGCCGGGTCCTGGCCGCCATCATGGCTGGCCGCCTCGATGGCTCGCTGCCGCAGGCGGCGCGCTTCTTCGGCCCGGCGCGCGCCACCCTGGAGCGCCTCCGCCGCGCCGGCGCGCCCGACGACCTGGCGCAGCTCGCCGCGGAGAGCCTGCTCGACCGGCTCGAGGAGGTCGTCGGGTGGCTCGCCGATGCGACCGCGCTGCGGCTCCACGGGCTCCTGTTCCTCCCGGGGAGCAGCGCCCCCTTCGCGCTCGACCCTGCGACGGGTGAGCTCGCGCGGGCCGTGTTCGCGCCGCGCCGGGGGCGACCGCGAGGGGCCGGGTAGGCTCGACCGAGGCCCCGGGAGGGCGCAGCGGCGTGCGCATCGTCCAGAAGCTGACCGGCCTCTATTGCCTGCTGGGGGCGACCGTGCTCGGGGTCTACGGGACGCTGACGATCGAGCGCGAGCGCGCGATGTTCGAGCGGACCGTCCGGGACGACGCGCTGCTCACCGCGGCGACGCTCGGGTCGGCCCTCGAGCGCCTCTGGAGCGCGGAGGGCCCGCTCGCCGTCGACGCGGCGCTCCGGCAGGGGCCGGAGGGGGCGGGGCGGCTCCTGCTGCGGCTGGCGCCCGCCGGCTCGCTGGGCCTGAGCCCGGGCGCGCGCGCGGACCTCGCGGCCGGGCTCGCCGTGGCGAGGGCGCCCGCGGATGAGCCAGGCTTCGTGGAGGTGCTCCAGCCCCTCTCCGTCCCCGGCGACGCGATCCTCGTCCTGCGCGAGTCCCTGGGCCGGGAGCGCGACTACTTGCGTCGGAGCAAGGTCCTGGTCGCTGGCGCCGCGGGCGCCCTGCTGGCGGCGCTCGGCCTGGCCTCGTTCGTGATCGGCAGGCAGCTCGTCGGGCGGCCGGTGCGCGAGCTCGTGGACAAGGCGCGGCGCGTCGGGGCCGGGGATCTGGGCGGCCCCGTGCGCGGCCTGCAGGGCGACGAGATCGGCGAGCTGGGGCGCGCGATGAACGAGATGTGCCGGCAGCTCGAGGGGGAGATCCAGGCGCGCCTCCAGGCCCAGTCGGAGCTCCGCCACGCCGAGCGGCTCAAGCTCGTCGGGCAGCTCGCCGCGGGGGTCGCCCACGAGCTGGGGACCCCGCTGAACATCGTGCTCGGGCGGGCCGACATGCTCGCGGAGGACGAGGCCGCGCCGCGCGAGGCCCGCGAGGCGGCGCGGGTGATCGTCGAGCAGATCGAGCGGATCTCGGAGATCGTCCGCCAGCTCCTCGACCTCGGGCGCCGCGGGGAGCGTCGGCCCGGGCGCCTCGACCTCGCGGAGCTCGTCGAGGAGTCGCTCGAGCTCCTGCGCCCGCTGGCGCGCGCCCGGGAGGTCACGCTCCGGCTGGACCTCGAGGGCGCGCGGCCGACGTGGCTGCTCGGCGACGCCGAGCATCTCCGGCAGGCGGTCACGAACGTCGTCGTGAACGGCCTGCAGGCCATGGCGGGGGGCGGGGCGCTCCAGGTCACGCTGACGCACGTCTCGGGCCAGCCGCCCGGCTCGGCGACCCGCGTCCCCTGCGCGGCGCTGGCGATCCAGGACACGGGGGGCGGGATCGCGGCCGAGGACCTCGAGCGGGTCTTCGAGCCCTTCTTCACGACCAAGGCGATCGGGGAGGGCACCGGGCTGGGCCTGTCGGTCGCGCACGGCGTCGTGAGCGACCACGGCGGCTGGATCACGGTCCGGAGCGAGGTGGGGCGGGGGAGCTGCTTCACGATCTTGCTCCCGCTCCCCCAGGAGGACGTCGCGTGAAGTCGCGGATCCTCGTCGTCGACGACGACGCCGAGATGGCCGCCATGCTCCGCGAGAGCATGACGCGGCTGGGTCACGAGCTCGACGCCGTGACCTCGGGCGTCGACGCGCTGCGCGCGCTCCAGGGCGCCCGCTACGACGCGGTCGTCACCGACCTCCGGATGCCCGAGCTCGACGGGATCCAGCTCTGCGTGCGGATCGCGAGCAACTTCCCCGCCGTGCCCGTGGTCGTCATGACCGCGTTCGGCAGCATGGACGCGGCCGTCGCCGCGATCCGCGCGGGCGCGGCGGACTTCCTCGCCAAGCCGTTCAAGCCGAGCGCGCTGGCCGTCGTCCTCGAGCGGGTCCTTGCGCGCAGGCGCCTCGAGGAGGAGGTCCGGCAGCTCAGGCGGCGCCTCGAGGAGGTCCGGCCGATCTCCGAGCTCGTGGGCGAGTCGCAGGTCATGCGCGACCTCGTCGGCGTCGTGGCGCAGGTGGCGGCGACGGACGCGTCGGTGCTCGTGACCGGTGAGACCGGGACCGGCAAGGAGCTCGTGGCCCGCGCGATCCACGCGCGCGGGCCGCGCGCGGCCCGGCCGTTCGTGGGCCTCAACTGCGCCGCGGTGCCGGAGGCCCTCATGGAGAGCGAGCTGTTCGGGCACGCGCGGGGCGCGTTCACGGACGCCCGCGCGGCCCGCGCCGGCCTCCTGCAGCAGGCCGACGGCGGGACCGTCTTCCTCGACGAGGTGGGCGACATGCCCCTCCCGCTCCAGGCCAAGCTCCTGCGCGTCCTGCAGGAGCGCACGGTCCGCCCGGTCGGGGCGGACAAGGAGGTGACGTTCGACGTGCGCGTGGTCGCCGCCACCCACCAGGACCTGGAGCGCGCGATCGACGCGGGCAACTTCCGGCGCGACCTCTACTACCGGCTCAACGTGATCCACCTGGACGTGCCGCCGCTGCGCGCGCGCGGCAACGACGTGCTCCTCCTCGCGGAGCACCTCGTGCGCCAGTTCGCGCGCCAGCACGGCAAGGCGGTGTCCGGCTTCTCCGCCGAGGTGGCCGCACGCCTTCTCGCCTACGACTGGCCAGGCAACGTGCGCGAACTCGGCAACTGCCTCGAGCGGGCCGTGGCGCTCACGGGCCACGAGCGGCTGATCGTGGAGGACCTCCCGCCCAAGCTGCGGACCTACGAGGCGCCGCCGCTCACGTCCCAGGGCTGCGAGGACCTCACGGCCCTCGTGTCGCTCGACGAGGTCGAGCGCCGTCACGTCCTGCGGGTGCTCCACGCGGTCGGGGGCAACAAGGCCCGCGCGGCGCGGATCCTGGGGCTGGACAGGAAGACGCTCTACCGGCGCCTCGAGCTGTACGGGATCGCGCCCGAGCCTGCGCCGCCCGAGGACGAGGGGACCCCCGACGGGGCAGGCCCACCGGCGACGTCCTGAGAGGAGCGCCGGGCAGGCGCCCGGTGGTCCCGGCGAGGGGCGACCTCGGGCCTGCCCGCCGGGGCCGTGGCGGCTCCGGCCCGCTTGGCGGAGACTCGGGCGCGCCGGGGGGGCGCCCCGGGCGGAGGCGCTGGTGGACGAGGCCGCGGTGACGGGGCGGGTGCTCGAGCTCGCGCGCCGGCGCTTCGGGCGCGACGGGCTCGCGGCGGAGGACGACCTGTTCGCGGCGCTCGGGGTCGACAGCGTGGAGGCCCTCGAGCTGCTCGGGCTGCTCGAGCGCGAGCTGGGCGTCGAGCTGCCGGACTGGGAGCTCCAGGACGTGCGGACGTTCGCCGAGCTCGCGCGCCGCGTGGCCGCGCGCCTGTGAGCGGCTCGAGCGTCCCCGACGCGCGGCGGGCCTCGTTCGCCCTGGACCCCCGGGCGACGCCCGGCGCCGGCCCGCCCGGTCCCGCGGCGGATCGCGCGGCGGCGCCCGGCGGCCCGCGCGCCTGTGG
>JANJTH010000754.1 GCA_024711205.1 Planctomycetota bacterium
CGCCCGCGCCGAGCCCCGCGGCGGGCGGCGCCGTGGGCGACGGCTTCCGCGCCCTGCCGACGCTCCTCGGCGCCGACGCCGCCGAGGAGGAGGACGACGACGACGACGCGCCGCCCGCCTGGGCGCAGGAGGCGCGCGCGATGGGGACCATGCTCCAGGGCGACGACGAGGCGCCGCTGCCGCTCCCCGGGGCCGCGGCGGGCGCGGCTGACGTGCGCGCGATGGCGACCATGCTCCAGGGTGACGAGGACGCGCCGGGCTCCGGCGCCGGCGACGCGCGCGCGATGGCGACCATGCTCCAGGGCGACGAGGACCCACCGGGCTCGAGCGCCGGCGACGCGCGCGCGATGGCGACCATGCTCCAGGGCGACGAGGACCCGCCGGCCCCGCCGCCCCGGGCGCCGGTCGGCGTCGCGGCCGCGCCGCGGCCGAGCCCCGGGCACGGCTCCTCGGGCCACGGCTCTGCCGGGCACGGCGCGGGGGCGACCCACGCCGGGCGCGGCCTGGGCGTGTCCTCGGGGCAGCACGCGACGCTCGGGCCGCCGCGCGGCGGCCAGACGCTCGGCGGCCAGACGCTCGGCGGCCAGTCGCTCGGGGCCGGGACGCTCGGCGGGTCGGGCGCGACGCTCGCGGGCAACCAGACGCTCGGGGGCGGCCCCGGGCGGGGGACCGGTCGCGTCGGGCGCCCGTCCATGCGCGACGCCATGGCCGGCCGCGCGCCGGCCGCCGGCCAGGGGACCCTCGCCGGGGGCGTGCCGCCGTCGCCGGGCCCGGCGGGCGAGGACGGCATGCCCTCGCGGATCGGCCGCTGGGACATCCTCGACCGGCTCGGCAAGGGCGCCATGGGCCAGGTGTTCAAGGCCCGCGACGCCTCGGGCATGGTCGTCGCGATCAAGACGCTGCACGCGCGGCTCGGCACGAGCAAGCGCGTCAAGGCCCGCTTCCTCCGCGAGGCCAAGGCGATCGAGCGGATCCAGCACCCGAACGTCGTGCGCTTCGTCGAGCTGGGCGAGCAGGCGGACGTCGGCCAGTTCATCGCGATGGAGATGGTCGACGGCAAGCCGCTCCACGACGTGCTCAAGGAGCGCAAGGGGCAGAAGCTCGAGCTGGCGAAGGCGCTCGACTACACGCTCCAGACGGCCAAGGGCCTCCGCGCCGCGCACGCGGCCGGCGTCGTGCATCGCGACCTGAAGCCCGAGAACGTGCTCCTCTCGAAGCAGGGCGTGGTCAAGATCACCGACTTCAGCCTCGCCCGCCGCGACCAGGACTCCATGCTCCTCACGCGCCAGGGGCAGGTCATGGGCACGCCCCACTTCATGTCCCCCGAGCAGGCGCGCGGGCAGCCGGTCGACGTGCGCACCGACATCTACTCGCTCGGCGCGATGATGTACGTGCTCCTGACCGGGCAGTTCCCCTTCCCGACCGGGACCGTCGCCGAGGTCATCGCGGCCCACTGCGAGAAGCCGCGCCCCGACCCGCGCGCGGCCAACGCCGAGGTCACGCCGGAGACCGCCGCCCTCTGCATGCGGCTCATGTCGATCGAGCGCGGCGAGCGCCCGCCCACGATCGAGGCGGTGATCGACGAGCTGCACGGGCTGCTCGGGATCACCGAGGAGGACGAGGAGGCCCAGGAGGCGCTCGCGGGCGCGCTCCCGCCCGGGTCGGTCGTCGACGACTTCACGATCGAGAAGGTGCTCGGCGCCGGCGGCATGGGCGCGGTCTACGTCGCGAAGTCGCGCAAGGGCGAGCAGGTCGCGCTCAAGCTGCTGCCCCAGGTCCCGGGGCGCGACCCGCAGGAGCGGATCCGCGACGTGCGGCGCTTCCTCAACGAGGCCAAGCTCGCGAAGCGCGTCGCGAGCCAGCACGTCTACAAGGTGCTCAAGTACGGGGTCGACGGGCAGGGCCAGGCCTTCATGGCGGCCACGCTCGCGAACGGCCGCTCGGTGCGGGACATCGTCACGAAGCAGGGGCGCCTCACGCCGCAGGAGATCGTGCCGATCGCGCGCGGCGCCGTCCTCGCGCTCCAGGCGATCCACGCCGCGCGCATGGTCCACCGCGACATCACGCCCGCGAACCTGATCCTGCAGGGCGACTGGCAGGCGGCCAAGGACGCGAACCTGTGCGTGATCGACTTCGGGCTCGCCTACCCGCTCGACCGCGACAAGGACGACAAGCGCGGGCAGACCGCGCTCTTCAAGCACCGCGTCGCGCTCCAGAAGGACGACGACTCGATCGACATGGAGGCGCTGTTCGTCGAGGACCTCCCGGGCGGCACGCCGGCCTACATGGCGCCCGAGGTGCTCGAGGACCCGGCCGGCGTCGACGAGCGCGCCGACCTCTACTCGCTCGGCGCGACGCTCTACCACGCGGCGACGGGGCACCCGCCCTACCAGGGCGACACGATGGAGGCCGTCCTCTACCAGCAGCAGACGCAGACCCCCGTCCCGATCACGCAGTTCAACGCCGACTTCCCCGACGAGCTGAGCGAGCTGATCCTCCAGCTCCTCGCGCGCGACCCGGCCGGGCGGCCCCGCTCCGCGAAGCTGGTCCTGAGCAAGCTGCAGCGGGTCGACGACCCCGCGGCGGTCACCGCGTGGCGGCCCGACCAGCCCGCCGCCCCGGCGCCGGTCGCCGTCGAGGCCGGGTTCTCCTGGTCGAGCTTCGGGCTCGGGTTCGCGGCCGGCGCCGCCTCCGGGGCGGGCGCCCTGTTCGCGCTCCGCTACGTCATGTGAGCTGCCGCGGGCGGCGCCCGCGGACCGGTCGCCCGTGACCGCGGGCGCCGCCGGGCCCCCGCGCCCGCCGCCGGCCGGCGCCCGGCTGGGGCCGTACGTCGTCGGCCGGCCGCTCGGCGCGGGCGCGATGGGCTGCGTGGTCGTCGGGCGCCACGCGGGCGTGGGCGTCGAGCACGCGCTCAAGGTGCTCCGGCTCGTGGGCGCGCGCGGCGACGAGCGCGCCGAGCGGTTCGCCCGCGAGGCGCGCGCGCTCGCGAAGGTGGACGCCCACCCCAACGTCGTGCGCGTGCACGGCTACGGGGTCGAGCCCGACGGGACGGCGTGGTGCGCGCTCGACCTGGTCGAGGGCGAGGACCTCGGGCGCGCGCTCCAGCGCGGCCCGCTCGGCCTCGCGCGCGCGCTCGAGCTGGGCGAGCAGCTCGCCCGGGCGCTCGCCCACGCGCACGCGGCCGGCGTCGTGCATCGCGACGTGAAGCCGAGCAACGTGCTCGTCGAGGCGGCGAGCGGGCGCGCGCTCCTGACCGACTTCGGGGTCGCGCACGACGTCGCCGAGGACCGCATGACGGCCACCGGCGAGCTGCTCGGGACGCCGGCCTACATGGCGCCCGAGCAGCTCATGGGCGCGCGGGGGCGCGTGGGCCCCCCCACGGACGTGTTCGCGCTCGGCGCGACCCTGTTCGAGCTCGTGACCGGGGAGCCGCCGTTCCGCGCCGAGTCGCTCGTCGCGCTGTTCGGCGCGATCTGCGAGCGCCCGCCGCCGCGCCCCACCGACCTGCGGCCGGACCTCCCCCGGGCGCTCGACGAGGTCGTGCTGGCCGCGCTCGAGCGGGAGCCGGCGCGCAGGCCGAGCGCGGCCGGCGTCGCCGCCGCGCTCGGCGCGCTGCGCCGCGGCGAGCGCGTGGCCCCGCTCG
>JANJTH010000831.1 GCA_024711205.1 Planctomycetota bacterium
CCCCCGCGATTTCAGCGCGGCTCCAGCAGCCGCGGCAGGGCCTCCACGAGGGCGGTCCGGTCGGCGTCGGTGGGGGCCTCGTAGCGCCCGCCGCGGAAGCCGCCGCGGAAGAGCGGCATCAGCTTCTGCATGAGCACGTCCGAGCGGTTGTTCATGACGACCGGCATCATCACGTCGGCGCCCTCGCCCTGCGCCGCGCGCTCGACCGGGTCGGCCGGGCCGCCCTCCGCGACGAGCTCGACGAGCGCGAGCGCGGCGATCGTGCGCAGCCGGCGGTCCTCGGCCGCGTCGCCCACGACCGCGACGAGGGAGCCACGCAGCGGGCCGTCGACCCGCAGGAGCAGCTTGAGCCAGGCCCAGCGCGCCTCGGGCTGGGCCTTGCCCGACACGAGGTGGCGCCGGAGCGGCGCGCAGCCCTCCTCGCCGAAGGGGACGTGCGGCTCGAGCCGCCGCACGCGGTCCGGCGTCGCCCCGCCCGGCTTCGTGAGCTCGCGCACGAGGTCGCGCGGGGCGCCCGGGGCGAGGCGGCGCAGCGCCTGCATCAGCTCGGCGGGCCCCACGGCGTCGCCGTCGCCCGCGATCCGGATCACGCTGATCCGGTCGCGGTGCAGGCGCAGGCGGACCGGCGCCTCGTCGCCCGCGTCGAGCTCGAGGTCGAACCACTCGGCGCGGACCCGCCCGCGCAGGATCGACCCGTCGGGCCGGACGGCGTCGACGACCCCCTCGCCCTCGAACGCGATCGAGACGAACGGGCCCAGCTCGCAGGGGAGCGTGGCGAAGCCCAGGTCGACCTCGAGCGGCGGGCCGACCAGGCGCCCGTGGAACCGCTCGCCGCCCGCGAGCAGCACGACGTGCGCGCGCGCGCCCTCGCCCGTGGGGCGGCGCTCGTCGCCGCGCCGCCCGAACACGACCTTCGCGACCCGCGCGAGCGGGACCACGATCGGGCCGGGCATCCCGCGCATCTCGAGGCGGATCCCCTCGGCGCGGATGAACCCGCGGTGGAGGTCCTCGTCGACCGTGAGCGCCGCGTCGAGCCCTTGCCGCCGCTCGAGGTCGAGGCCCGCGAGCCGGGCGCGCGACAGGACGAGGTCGGCGTGGCTCGTGACGAGCCGGAAGCCCTCGTCGAGCACGCGGCCCGCGAGGACGTCGCCCGAGCGCAGCTCGACGCGGTCCTCGCCGGCGCCCTGCGGGCGCTCGACCCCGAACGCGCGGTCGAGGTCGGGCAGGGTCGAGGGCCCGGCCGCCACGCGCAGCCGGTAGCGGACCCGACGCCCATCGGGGGACCGCACGTGCAGGAGCGCGGAGGTGGCCCGCGCGGCGGTCCAGGAGCAGGCCTCCGCGCCGCCCTTGCCCGTCGCGGCCGCGAGCTCGGCCTGCCGCTCGTCGAGGAGCTGCAGCGCGAGCTCGCCCTCGGCCGGGTCGAACCCGAGCTCGATCTTGACGAGGTGGCTCGCCTCGACCTCGAGCCGGTAGAAGTCGTTCCCGACGCACACCGCCTCGCCCGCGAGCCCGCCGCCCAGGGCGGCCACCGCGTCGGCCTCGAGCTCGAGGCGCAGGTCGTACTCGGTCTGCCCGCCGTGGACCCGCACGAAGGTCGGGCCCGGCTCGGCCGACACGGCGGCGGCCTCGTCGCGGCCACGGCCGCGCGACCACGCGAGCGCCCGGCCGCGGCGGTCCTGGACCTCGAGGTCCAGGTCCTGCGCGGGGTCGCCGCCCTCGCGCAGGGCCACGTGCGCGACGAGCCGCTGCCCGGTCGGGACCTCGACGACGTACCAGTCCTCGCCGTCGCAGCGGAGCTTCTCGTAGCGCCCGGGCTCGACCGGGCTCGCCGTCCGCCGGGTCTGGTTCGGCTCGAACCGGTCGGCCTGCGCGCGGGCCGGCGCCGCCGCGCGCAGGCAGGCCGCGGCCGCCGCGGCGAGGCGCGCGCCGCTCACGCGTCCACCCGGTCGAGCAGCCCGTCGAGCGCGCGGGCCAGGCCGGCCAGCGTCGGCACGACCGCCGCCGGCCGCGCGCCGAGCCCGGCGAGGCGCGCCTGGTGCCGCGCGAACAGCTCCTCGACCCGCTCGCCGGGCGCGCGCTCGCGCAGGAGCCCGCGCCGCGGGTCGTCGCCGGGCCCCGGGTGCGTGCTCGTGAGGAGGAGCCGCCCGTCCGCGAGCGGCGTGAGGAACTCGACCGCGCGGTAGGCCACCGGCGGGAGGAGGAGCAGCCCGTAGCAGTCGCCGGCCCCGTCGGCCCGCGCGAAGCCCCGCACGAGGACGCGCCCGAACCGCCGGCACAGGAGCCCGCCCAGCAGGTCGAGCCCCTCCGAGAGCATGCGCGTCGCCACGCTGCCCGACTGCGGGTGGCGGAACTCGGGGTCGGCCTCGTAGTAGGTCCGGGCGGGGCCCGTATGGATGACGCGCCCGGTCGTGGGCGCGCCGAGCACGGCGCCCAGGCTCGCCAGGCGCGCCTGCTCGGACCCGTCCCAGGCCAGCTCGTCCGTGGGGCCCCCGTCCGGGGTCTCGCCCCGTGCCTGCGCGTTCGAAGTCACCGCTCCGCCTCCTCCCCCCGCCGCGCCGCGGCGAGGACCTCCTCGAGGGCCGCCGTGAGCTCGCGCCCGCAGCGGTATCGCGCGCCCGGGTCCTTCGCCAGGCAGCGCCGGATGATCGCACGGAGCGCGCGCGGCGACCCGGGCAGGTCGGGCACCGCGTCCTCGCGGATCGCCCGGGCCGCCTCGTTCAGGGTCTGGCCCTGGAAGGGCGGCGCCCCGGCCACGAGCTCGAACAGGAGGGCCCCGAGCGCGAACACGTCGGTCCAGGGGCCGAGCAGCTCGCGGTTGCCGTCGAGCAGCTCGGGCGCCATGTAGCCGATCGTGCCGAGCGCGAACCCGGCCGCCGTGAGGTCGCCGTCCTCGTCGCCGAGGTCCTTGGCGAGCCCGAAGTCGGAGAGGACCGGGCGGCCGTCGGCGCGCAGGAGGATGTTCTCGGGCTTGAGGTCGCGGTGGATGATCCCGTCCGCGTGGAGCCCGCCGAGCGGGCGCGCGATCTCGGTCACGAGCTCGGTCGCGGGCAGCCAGGCCAGCGGGCCGCCCTGGCTGAGCCGGCGGCGGAGCGAGCCGCCCTCGGCGAGCTCGAGCACGAGGAAGGGCCCGCGCGCGCAGCGGCCGGCGTCGAGGAGCGCGACGACGCCCTCGCGCTCGGCGATCCGCTCGAGCAGCTCGAGCTCGCGGCGGGCGCGCTGGTTCATGCGGCGGCGGCGCAGGAGCTTGACCGCGACGGCGTGGCCCTCGGGGTCGACCGCGTGGAACACGACGCCGGCCGACCCGGCCCCGATCCGCTCGACGATCCGGTAGCGGCCGATCCGCGTGTCGTCGGCGGGCTCGTCCTGCGGCGCGTGCACCCAGGCGAGCTGGCCGAGCCGGTCGTAGGCCCCGGGCGAGATCACGGGGGCACCACGCCGAACAGCGCGCGCAGCTCCTCGCGGGCCTCGTCCTCGTCGCGCGCGTCGTCGCGGAGCCGCTCGAGCACGAGCTCGGCGAAGCGCCGGCGCGCGGCGACGAGGTCGTTCTTCACGTCGTGCGGGCGCACGCCGAGCCGGCGCGCGAGCTCGGCGTAGGTCGGGCGGCCGGCGTCGTGGGCCGGCTCGACCTCGTAGGCGAGGAACACCTCGAGCCGGCGCTGCGAGAGCGGGGTCCGCGCCTCGCCCGCGAGCTCCGCGAGGGCCTGGTCGATCACGGCGGCGCGCCACTCGACGTCGAACGGGTCCTCGGGGGTGCCGGCCGCGATCCGCGCCTCGATCGCGTCGATCATCGCGGGATCGAGCCGGACGTGGGCGCGCCCGCCGCCGCGCTTCTTGCGGCGCGCGTCGCGGTCGACGGTCGAGACGTAGCGCTCGAGGAGGCTGCGCAGGAGCGCGCGGAAGCGCCCGGCCTTCGGGTCGGCGACGAACCGCTCGAGCGTGCGCTTCTCCATGAGCTCGAGGAAGAACGCCTGCGTGAGGTCCTCGGCCTCCTCGCGCGGGCGGCGCTGGTGGACGCGCAGCGCGCGGTAGACGGGGCGCCAGTAGGCCTGCACGAGCTCGGCCAGCGCGGCGCGCCGGGTCCCGGTGCCCTGCTGGCTCCCCGGGTCCGCGACGCGGGCCACGAGGGACCAGCGCGTGCGCGGGAAGGCCGCCGAGCCGGACGAGCCGGGGTCGAACCGGGTGTCGAGCGTGGGCAAGCACCCCTCCCGCAGCGCAGTCTACCTTCGCGCGGAGGCGGGCGCGGCCGAGGGTGACTCTTCGTCGCCCATGACGCCGCGTCTCCTTGCACGCGGGGGCACCCCCGCGCTTTCATGGGTACGGGGATACGCGTCGCTTCGACGGGGAACGCCGCGGCGTCGCAGAGGTCGGAGCGCATGGAGCAGGACTTCGAGACCTTCTGCTGGCAGCTCGCCTCGGTGATCCGGGACTCGGGGCTCACGCGCGCCGAGCTCGCGGATCGCCTGGGGCTCAAGCCGGCCACGATCAAATCGTGGTGCGTGGGGCGGCGGAGCCCGACCGTGCGGCGGCTGCTCGAGCT
Source organism: Planctomycetota bacterium (assembly GCA_024711205.1). Classification (GTDB taxonomy): domain Bacteria; phylum Planctomycetota; class J058; order J058; family J058; genus JANJTH01. Next base: position 4,538 of record JANJTH010000831.1, read on the forward strand.
CACGTCGCTGCTCGAGGTCGAGCCCTCGGCCCTCTTCGTGCCCGCGCCGAGCGAGCCCGTGCGCCACGAGTGCGCCGCGTGCGGGCAGGTGTTCCAGCGCCCCGTCGGCTACCGGATCCACGTCGCGCTGCGGAGCAAGGACGACCCCGCCCACGCGCGGCTCGGGGTGCTCTAGCCGCGCCTCGTAACTCGTGGGGGGCGGGGGCGTTCGCTTGCGCCCTCGCGAGGGCAGGGCTATCGTCGTCGGGACCGCGCGAGGTCGCATGCCCGAGCTCTCCCCCGACGACATCGCCCTGGGGCGCGCCGCGCTGTCGCAGGGCGCGATCACGCGCCCCCAGCTCGACGCGGCCGTGCACCTCGTCCGCGGCGGGCAGGCGGCGGACCTCGCCCGCGCGCTGCTCCGCGGCGGCGCGCTGAACGTGCGTCGGCTCGAGGAGCTGCGCGGCGGCGGCGCGCCCGCGGCCGTCGCGAGCCCGCCGCGCCCGCTCTCGCCCGACGACGCGATGACGCTCCACGACGAGGGCGGCGCCGACGGCGAGGTCACGCTCGAGGTCCCGACCGCGGGCGTCGGGCTGGGCGGCTTCGCGGCCCCCGGGGGGAGCGCGTTCGGGCCGCCCGGCGGCCGCGCCCCGACGAGCGGGTTCGGGTCCGCGTCGGGCGCTGGCGCGTTCGGGTCGCACGCGGGGTCGGGCGTCGCCGGC
>JANJTH010000707.1 GCA_024711205.1 Planctomycetota bacterium
GAGCGGGCGCTCGCCGCGCGCGCGTGACCCCGCGTGTCGCGCCCGGGCGCGACACGCGTCCGCCAGGCGCCGTGCCTGCGCCACCCCGGGCGAGCTCTGTGGTATGACCTCGGGCTCCACCGTCCGCGAGGGAGTCATGTACCAGCTCCGCGTCCTCTCCGGCTCGAAGGCAGGCCAGGCGTTCCCGCTCACGCCCGGGCAGACGCTCAGCGTCGGCCGCGGCGACGCGACGATCTCCGTCCCCGAGGACCAGACCCTCTCGCGCCTCCACGCCGAGGTCGCCCCGGCGGGCGGCGGCTGGGTCCTCCGGAACAAGAGCCAGCACGGCTCGCTCGTCGCCGGGCAGGTCGTCCACGCCGAGGTGCCCCTCGCGCCCGGGACCGAGCTCCAGGTCGGCGGCACGCGGCTCGTCTTCGAGGCGGCCACCGGCGCCCAGGCCGCCGGTGCGCCCCAGGCCGTCGGCGGCGAGGAGGACGAAGGCGCGGGCGCCAAGGTCGGCGCCGGGCTCCAGGCGGGGCTCGCGACGGTCGCCCCCGCCTTCGCGCAGGGCGGCGGGCGGGTCGAGATCGACGGGAGCGCGCCTGGCTTCCCGTTCGGCGACCTGATCAAGGGCGGGGTCACGATCGCCCGCGCGAACCTCATCGGGATCCTGTGCGCCGCGCTCCCCGGGGTCGCGATCGGGATCCTGTTCGCGGTCGTCCAGTTCGCCGCCGGGTTCCTGCCCGCGATCGTGGCGCTGATCCTCATGTTGGCCCTCGCCCTCGCCGCGGCGGCCGTCAACGCGGTCGTCATGTTCAACCTCCTGGCCGCCGTGAAGCGCTACCAGGAGGAGGGGACCCCGATCACGCTCGGCAGCTACCTGCGGTTCGACGACCTCGTGCCGCGGCTCATCTGCCTGTTCATCGTGGGGCTCAGCGCGATCTGCTGCTACATCCCGCCGATCTTCCTCGCCTTCTCGCTCCCGATCCTCGTCGACAAGCCGCAGCTCGGCTTCGTGGGCGCCCTCAAGACCTCCCTCGCGTTCACGAAGAAGAACCTCGTCCCGACGCTGATCCTCCTGATCGTCTGCGGGATCACGGCCTCCCTCGGCTCGCTCGCCTGCGGTGTGGGCGGCCTGTTCACCATGCCCGTCGCGGTCGCCGCGTTCTGGCTCGCCTACGAGTCCAAGCGCGCCGACTTCGACGCGGCGGCGGCCGAGGCGGGCGTCGGGGCGTAGCCACCGAGCGGTCGGGGGTCGACGGACCGGGCGCGCCGCGCGCGGGGCCGCCCGCGCGGTGGCGGGACCCGCCGCCGCGCGCAGCCGCCAGCGGCCCGAGGACGTGCAGGCCCCGCCCCGCGAGGCTCGCGCGGGTCAGGCCGGCGGGGCCGTCACGCCCTTCGCGTCGTCCTCGGCGGGCGCCCCGGGCGCCGCGGCGGCCTCGTCGCGGCCGACCACGATCACCATGAGGACCGACCCGCACGTGATGAACACGTCGGCCACGTTGAAGGTCGGCCACACGTTCGTGCCGAACAGGCGCATGCAGAGGTCGTGCAGCGCCCCGGTGGGGGGCGTGTGCACGTCGAGGAAGTCGCGCACCATGCCGAAGGACGCGCGGTCCCAGAAGTTGCCGAACACCCCCGCGAGGACGAGCCCCAGGAGCGCCGGGACCAGCCGGGCCCGCGGCGGGCAGGTGTGCACGAGGTACGGGACGCCGACGAAGGCGACCACCGTGACCACCATGAAGAAGACCTGCTGGCCGCGGAACATGCCGAACGCGGCGCCCGGGTTCATGGCCCGCGTGAACGCGAACCAGGACGACACGGGGTAGCTCGACCCCGTGTGCGGGAGCGCGGCGAAGGCCGCCTCCTTCGTGCCCAGGTCGAGCACGGCGCCGAGCAGGAAGGCCACGACGAACCAGGCGAAGCGGGGCACCGCGCCATGAGACGGGATCCCCGCCGTCGAGGCAAGGCCCGGCCGCCCGGCTCGGGGACGACCTGGCCCGGCCGCCGGCGCCGCCGGCGGCCGGGCCAGGCGGAGCTCAGGCCGAGGCGCCGGCCGTCGAGAAGGCCTTGTCGATCACGTCCTTGAGCTCGCCCGACTGGTGCATCTCGGTCACGATGTCGCACCCGCCGACGAGCTGCCCGTCGACGAAGACCTGGGGGAAGGTCTCCCAGCCCGAGAGCTCGTCGAGGTGGTTCCAGAGCTCCTCGTCCTCGAGCACGTCGTAGGAGGCGAAGGGCCGCCCGTACTGCTTGAGGACGAACGCCGCCTGGTTCGAGAACCCGCAGCGCGGGGCGTCGGCCGTCCCCTTCATGTAGATCACGATCTTGTCCTTCGCGAGCTGCTCGCGAATCTTCTTGAAGGCCGCGGCCTGATCGGTCATCGCGCACTCCTCGTCGGGCTGGCGGCCAGGCCGCGCAGGGGTTGAACGCCGTGATCGTAGCGACGGACCGACGGCCGGCAAGAGAATCTGCACGGAATTCGTCCTGTATGTGAGCGACGACCCCGGTGCGCCGCCGGGCTAGCGAGCGGCCGCCGCACAGAGTGGAAGCGCGCGCGCTGATTTCGTAGCGTCCCCCGGAGTGGCACGCCCGGACGGAGCCTCCGCGCGCAGTCTCGGCGCCTCCGACGGGGGCGGCCGCCGGCGCCTCGCCGCCCCCGCGCTGATCGCCGGGCTCGGCGCGGCGGCGATCGCCTGGGCCGGCCCGCCGCCCCCCCGGCCGCTGCTCGACCGCGGCTGGGCCCCCCTCCTGCGCCTCGTCACGGGCGAGACGGGAGCCCCCCGGGGCGACGGGCAGGCGGACCCGGTGGTCGCCCTGGTCCGTGGGCTCGAGGTCGCCGGCGCGTTGCTCCACGGCCTCGAGGTCGACGCGACGACGCGCGGGTTCGTGGACGGCGTGCGCCGCTCCCTCGAGCGCTTCGACCTCGGCGGCTTCCACAAGGGCCTCCCGCACCAAGACGGCGCCTGGCGGCGGCTGCGCGTGACCGGCGCGCGCGCCGGCGACCGCTACCGCGTCGTCGCCGCGCCCGGGGCACGTCCGCTCGACCCCGGAGGGCACGGCGCGCTCCCTGGCGACCTGGGGCTCGACCTCGGCGCCCGCCCGCTCCCTGGCGGCGAGGCCTACGCCTTCGCCGCCTCGCTCGGGGTCGGGACGGGTCGGGTCGGCCTGGTCGACCTCGCCGGGGCCGCGCGCGAGGCGGGCCGCCTCCTCGTGAGCGGCGACCCGCGCGCGCCGCACCGCCCGCGTGACCGCGCCGCGCAGCCGCAGCCCCCCGCGCGCCTCCGGGTCCTCGAGGCCTGCCCGCGGCTGCGCCCCGAGGACATGGACGTCGTGGCGACCCTCGCCGAGGCGTTCCCCGAGCTCTCCGCGCTCCTGCTCGCGCTCGGCCCGATCGAGGACGTGGCGGTCCTCGACCTCGCGAGCGACGGGAGGGCGCAGCAGCTCCGCCTCGTCGCCCGGCTCGAGCCCGAGCGCATGGCCGGTCGCTGGCCGGCCCTCGCGCGGCACGCGGCCGGGCTCGGGCCGCTGCTGCGCCTCGACGGGCGGCTGCTCGACGGCGACCGCCGCCCGTGGCTCCGGTTCGGCCTCGACACCGAGGCGCTCCGCGTCCGGCTCGAGGCCTTCCTCCACGACGGCGCCCCCGTCCCCGTCGACGGCCGCGGCCGCGTCGACGTCGAGGCGGTCGCGGCCGACGCCCGCGGGCCCTGGACCGTCGAGCTCGACGCGCGGTCGGACGTGAACGGCGTGGTCACCGAGCTCCGCGGCCTGCGCCTCGAGGCCGAGACCACGAGCCTCGAGGCCTCGTTGCGGCTCCGCGCGGCCCCGCAGGTCACGACCTCCGGCAGCGCCTTCGGCGTGATCCCGGCCTGGCTGATCGACGTCGTGATCCCGGGCGACCTCGAGGGGCTCGTGCGCGACTTCTTCGTCACCGCGGCGGCGACCGAGGGAGGCGGCGCGCGGTGGACCGTCCGGGCCCGCCAGGCCCCTGACGACGGGCCGACCGTCCTCGAGGCGGAGGCCCGCCTCGACGTGCGCGACAGCGCGCTCGTCGCGTTCGTGGCCCGCGTCGCGGGCATGAAGCTCCTCAAGAGCGACGCCGCCCGCGACGAGGTGTGGGCGCTGCTCGGCGCCGCCCACCGCGCGCTCGAGGCCGACGTGACCCGCTTCGCCCGCGCCCGCTGAGGCGCGCGGCGCCGCCCCCGGGACGCTAGAGCCAGGCCACCGGGTCCCCCACGCGGAGCGCCCCGCCGACCTCGATCCGCCCGTACACGCCCCCGCGCCACTCCGGGGCGAGGGCGTCGCGGAGGCCGGGCCGGGCGTCGTCCATGAGCCCGCAGGGCCGCGTCTCGCCCTCGACCACGACCTCGACCTCGCCGAGCCGCAGGCGCCGCCCCCGCGAGGCGCGCAGGTCCAGCCCCTCGACGAGGAGGTTCGCGCGCCTGCTCGTGGGCGGCACCGCCCCACCGAGCGCCCCGCAGGCGGCCGCCCAGGCCTCGCGCGAGAGCAGCGTCACCTGTCGCTTGCCGCCGTGGGCGTGGTCACCTTCGAGGCCGACGCCCACCTGGGCCGAGGCCTCCGCCACCTCGCGCACCGGGGTCCGCGCCGACGGTCGGAGGTAGATCGCGACGAGCTTGCCCATGTCCCTTGCCTCCAGGTCGCCCTCCCGCGGGCCGAGCGGCGCGCCGGCCGGCGCGCCCCGTCGTTCAAGCCTTGCGCCGCGCTGGCTCCGCCGCGCCGCCCTCCGCGGGGAGCGGCGCGACGAGCGGCAGCAGCAGCCGGAACCGCGCGCCGCCGAGCCCGCCCCGATCGGCGGAGATCGTCCCCCCGTGCATGCCGACGATCTTCTGCGTGATCGCCAGCCCCAGGCCGAGCCCGCCGCGCTTCGTCGAGACGAACGGGGTGAAGATCCGCTCGGCGACGTCGTCGGGGATCGGCGGCCCGTCGTTCTCGACCTCGACCGCGACGCCGGGCCGCGACTCGAGCACCCGCTCCTCCGCCCCGACCCGCCGCGGGAGGACCACCGGGGCCGCGCCGAAGCGCAGGCGCCCGCGCCCGCCGAGGGCCTCGAGCCCGTTCACGCCGATGTTCAGGAGCGCCTGCCGGAGCAGGTCCGCGTCGCCCTCCACCTCGAACGGCCCGCACGGCGGGCACTCGATCACGACGTCGGCCGCGTCGGCCCTGCGGCGCAGGAGCTCCACGGTCTCGTCGACGAGCGACCACACCTCGAGGCGGGCGAGCACGGGCGGCGGCATGCGCGCGAAGTCGAGGAACTGCTGGAGCAGGCGGTCGAGGCGGTCGGTCTCGCGGCGGACGATCCCGGCCAGGCGGCGATCCACGGACTCGTCGCTCGCCCCGGCCACGAGCTCCTGGACCGCGCCCCGGATCGAGGCGATCGGGGTCCGGATCTCGTGCGCGATCCCCATGGCCGCCTCCTCGGTGCCGGCCAGCCGCGAGAGCTGCCGCTCGGCCTCGGAGAGGCGGCGCACGAGCGAGAGGTCGCGGAACACGCCGACGACGCCGCGCACGGCGCCGCCCTGGTCGCGCAGGACCGACGTGCGCACCTCGAGCTCGAGCGCCTCGCGGCCGCGCGGCTGGAGCGTCAGCTCCGCCTGCACGTCCACGCCGCGGGCCAGGATGTCGATCACGGCCCGGTCCTCCCGCCGGCGCAGCGCCTCCTGGAAGTGCTGCCCCACGAGCCCGCCCGGATGCCCCCACGCGAGCAGCCGGCAGGCCTCCGGGTTGCACACGACGATCACGCCGCGCTTGTCGATCGCGACGAGCCCCTCGCGCATGCGGTCGATCACGTCCTCGTAGAGGAGGCGGGTGTCGCTGACCCGCTGGGGGAGCTGGGCGGCGAGCACCGCGACCCCGTGGAAGGCGAGCATGGCGCCGATCAGGTTCGCCGTCACGCGACCCCGCTGGAGCTCGAAGCCCGCCACGAGGTCCGGCGCGACGAGGGGCAGCTCGATCCCCCCGGGCTCGCTCGCCAGGTAGTAGGCGATCGCGATCAGCGACAGCGCGACCGTCGCGAGCGAGGCCAGCGCGAGCCCGAACCGCTCCGAGACGAGCAGCACGGCGGCGAGGATCGCGGCGAAGTAGAGGAACGCGAAGCCGAGGTTGTAGACCCCCCCGGTCAGGTACGCGAGCACGGTCGCCAGGACCGCATCGCCGACGACGCTCCAGCGGATGAGCCCGTCGAGGCGCCGGGCTCGCGGCAGGAGCGCGAGCTCGACCGCGGCGAGCGCGATCGCCAGCGTCACGACGACGTAGGCCGGGCGAAAGGCCCTGGGGGCGCCCTCCTCGTAGACGAGCAGGACGGCCAGGCACGCCACGTAGACGAGGACGCGGGCGACGTGGAGCGCGCGGGCCTGCTCGGCCAGCTCGCGGCGGTGCAGCTCGACGAACCCGTCCGGCGTGTGCGTGGCCCCGCCGTTCGCGCTCCCGGGCATTCCGAGCCCCCACCCCGACGGGCCAGGGCGCGGGGGAGGATCGCCCCCCCCGCGCCCGCCCGGACGTCAGCTCTGGAGCGACTTCTGGAGCTCGAAGATCGGGAGGAAGATCGCGAGCACCATCGTCCCTACGACGACGCCCATGACGCAGATCATGATCGGCTCGATCAGCGAGGTGAGCTGCTCGACGGCCTGCTCGACCTCCTGGTCGTAGAACTCCGAGATCTTGAGGAGCAGCGTCTCGAGCGCGCCCGACTTCTCGCCGATCGCGATCATGCGCGTGACCATCGGCGGGAACAGCTTCGGCCTGGTCGCGAGCGGCGAGGCGAGGGTGTCGCCCTGCCGGACGCTCTCCGAGGCGGCGAGCACGAGCTCCTCGATCAGGACGTTGCCGGAGGTCGAGGCGACGATCTCGAGGGCGCCGAGGATCGGGACGCCCGAGGAGATCAGCGTCGCGAAGGTGCGCGCGAAGCGCGAGACCGAGACCTTCTTGAACAGGGGGCCGAAGACCGGCATGAACAGCTTGAGCCAGTCGGCCTGCCGCCGCCCCGGGACCGTCTTCGTGTATGCCTTGAGACCCACGAACCCGACGACGGCCCCCGGCACCCAGATGTACCACTGGTCGACCATGAAGTCGGAGATGTCCATGATGACGCGCGTGAGCCAGGGCAGCTCGACGCCCATGCTGCTGAAGATCTCCTTGAACTTCGGGATGATCACGACGAGGAGGAAGCCGACGATCCCGAAGATCAGCACGAGCGAGATCACCGGGTACGTCATGGCGCTGACGATCTGCCCGCGCAGCTTGGCCGTCGCCTCCTGGTACTCCGCGAGGCGCACGAGGATGTCGTCGATCTGACCGGACACCTCGCCGGCCCGCACCATGTTGACGTAGATGTCCTCGAACACGCGCGGGTGCTTCGAGAGCGCGCTCGAGAAGTCGGTGCCGCTGCGGACGTCGAGCACGATCTCCTCGAGCGCCGCCTTGAAGCCGGGGTTCTCCTGCTGCTCCGCGAGGATCTCGAGGCACTCGAGGAGCGGGATGCCGGCCGAGATCATCGTCGCGAGCTGGCGGGTGAAGATCACCAGCTCCTTGAGCTTGACCCGCGCGCTCTTGGCGGAGACCTTGCCGCTGAAGACGCCGCCGCCCGCACCGCCGCCCGCGCCGCCGCCCTGCTGGGCGATGCTCACGACGGTCAGGCCCTGCTTGCCGAGGTTCGACTGCGCCTCGTCTTGCGAGTTGGCGACCAGCGTGCCCTCGACGCGCTTGCCCGAGGCGTCCTTCGCCTCATACTTGAACTGGGCCATGGGTCTCCTCGCTCTTGGGCGGCGACGACGCCGCCTCGGTCTCGTTCGCGGCCGGATCGGAGGTCGCCCCGCGCGGCGCGCCCCTCCGGGCTACGGAGCCCCCCTCCGGCCGCGGAAGTCGATGCTCAACGGGGCGGGGGCCCCTTGCGCGGCGCGCCGGCCGAGTGCTGCGGGGCGCCGCCGCCGGCGACCCCCTGGAGGCACCGCATGAAGTCCTCGGGGTCCGTCGTGCGCTCGAAGGCGTCCTGCTGGCTCACGAGGCGCTTCTGCACCAGGGTCACGAGCGACTGGTTCATGGTCACCATGCCCAGCTTCCCGCCCGTCTGGATGATGCTGTAGATCTGGTGGGCCTTGTTGTCACGGATCAGCGAGCGCACGGCGCTGTTCGCGATCATGATCTCGCAGCACATGGCCCGCCCGCGCCCGTCGGCCTTGGGCAGGAGCTGCTGGCAGAACACGGCCTGGAGCACGAACGAGAGGACCGTGCGGATCTGCTGCTGCTGGTAGGCCGGGAACACGTCGACGATCCGGTTGATCGTCTGCACGCAGTCGGACGTGTGCAGCGTGCCGAACGTCAGGTGGCCCGTCTCGGCCAGCGTGAGCGCCGCCTCGATCGTCTCCATGTCGCGCATCTCGCCGACCAGGATCACGTCGGGGTCCTGCCGGAGCACGGCGCGGAGCGACTCCTTGAACCCGTGCGTGTCGCTCCCGATCTCGCGCTGGTTCACGAGGCACTGCTTGTTCTTGTGCACGAACTCGATCGGGTCCTCGATCGTGACGATGTGCTCGTTTCGCGAGCGGTTCACGTAGTCGACCATGGACGCGAGGGTCGTCGACTTGCCCGAGCCCGTCGCGCCCGTGACGAGCACGAGGCCCTTGGGCACCGACGCGATCTGCCCGCAGAGCTCCTCGGGGAGCCCCAGGTCGCGGAAGGACTTGATCTCGTAGGGGATCACCCGCAGGACCGAGCCGACCGCGCCGCGCTGCATGAACACGTTCGTGCGGAACCGCCCCAGGCCGCCGATGCCGAACGACATGTCGAGCTCGAGGTCCTTCTCGAACCGCGCGATCTGCGTGTTGTCGAGGATCGAGTAGATCAGCTTCTGGGTCGTCTCGGGGTCGAGCACCGCGTGCTCGGTCGAGATCAGCTTGCCATCCACGCGGATCTTCGGCGGCGCGCCGGCCGTGATGTGGAGGTCGGAGCCGCCCCGCTCGACGAGTTGCTGGAGGAGCTCTTCGACGCTGATCACACGTGCCCTCTCGGCGCGGCCCACTCGGGGCCGTCTCCGCTCTTTTACCCTGGGCGCGGGGCGCGTGACGCGGGGCGCCGCGCCCGGTCTAATGCGCGGCCGCGGCGGGCGAGGCCGCACCCATGCCCCAGGACCCCCGCTGGGTCGACGTGCTCGTGCTGGCGTGGGCCGCGGCGACGGGGGCCTGCGTCGGGAGCTTCCTCAACGTCTGCGTCTACCGCCTCCCTCGGCGCTGCCTGAGCGTCCGCCGCCCTGCGCGCTCGTTCTGCCCCGCGTGCGGGCGGCAGCTCCGCTGGCACGAGAACATCCCGATCCTCTCGTGGCTCGCGCTCCGCGGGCGGTGCGCCGGCTGCCAGGGGCGGATCGGGCTGCGCTACCCGCTCGTCGAGGCCGCGACCCTGCTCGCCTTCCTCGCGCTCGCCTGGCGCGACCTCGCGGGGCGCGTCGTGGAGCCCGAGGCCTGGGGGCTGTTCCTGGCCCACGCGACGCTCGTGTCCTCGCTCCTCGTCTGCGCGCTCGTCGACCTCGAGTTCCGGGTGATCCCCGACGAGATCGACGTGCCGGGGATCCTGCTCGCGCCGCTCGCCGTGCTCGCCGTGCCCTCCTTGTTCGCGCCCTCCCCGCCCGACGTGGGCGCGCTGGCGCGCGCGGCCTGGGAGGTGCTCGAGAGCCCGCTCGGCTGGTGGGGGCTCCCGGGCGCCGCCCAGGCGCTCGACGCGCTCGGTGGGCTCGGGACCTCGCACCCCGAGGCGGCGCGGCGCCTCGGCGCGCTCCTCGGGGCGGTCGTCGGGGCCTCGGTCGGCGCCGGGTTCGTCTACGGGACGGGGGTCGCGTTCTCGCGGCTCGTCGGGCAGGAGGCCATGGGCTTCGGCGACGTGAAGCTCATGGGCATGCTCGGCGCGATCGTGGGCTGGCAGGGCGTCGTCCTCACCGTCCTCCTCGCGTGCGTGCTCGGGAGCTTCGGCGGGGTCGTGCACATGGTGCTCTCCGGCCGCTCGACGCTCGTCGGCCGCGACCTCGAGGACGAGGGGCTGACGCCCTTGCGCCGCCTCGCCCTCGCGCTCACCGGCGCCCGCGGGCCCGCGGGGCCCGAGGACCCCGTGGCGATCCGCCCGGGCACCGGGCTCTTCGCCCGGTTCGCCACGGGGGACCCCTACGTGCCGTTCGGGCCATACCTCGTCGCGGGCGGCCTCGTGGCCGCCTTCTGGCCCGAGGCCCTCCACCGTCTGGTGGCCCTGATCGCCGGCCGGTGACGCCCGTCCCTGTCCAGGGCTGGACGCACCGCGTCCGGGGCCGGGCAGGGCGCACGCGGCCGAGGCGCATAAGCCGACTCGCCACAGCGCGTTAAAAATCGACGCCGCGCGTGCACGAACCGCCCTGGACGATGGCTAGGGTCCTCGTGCGATGCCCCGCCCCCGAGACCCTGTCCGCCTGGATCGACCGCGCGGTCGACGCCGACGAGCGCCGCGCGATCGCCGCGCACCTCGACGCGTGCGCGCCCTGCCAGGGCCAGCTCGACGAGCTGCTCGCGGTCGACCGCGCCCTGCGCGACGACGACCTGTGGCCGGCGGCGTCGGGGTGCCTCGTGGAGCCGGAGCTGCTCGCCGTGCTCGAGGGGGCCGGCCTGCCCGACCGGCAGGCGCACGTGCTCGCCTGCGCGGGCTGCGCGGCCGAGCTCTCGGCGCTGTCGGACCTGCTCGACGACCAGGCCCGGGGCGCGACGTTCCGGGCCACCGGGGGCCTCGCCCAGCGCCTCCGGGGCATGGCGCCCGCCGCCGCCGCGACCTCGGACCTGCTGCGCCCCGCCCAGGGCTCCGCGCGCCAGGCCGGGGCGCGGTCGGCCTCCGCCGCGCGCCGCGACGCCCGCCGCTCCAGCCGGCGTCGGGCCCGGGTGCCCGCGCCCCTGCGCCGCGCCTCCCCCTTCGAGCCGGCCTGGGCATTCGGCACGCTCGCGGCGGCCGCCTCGCTCCTCGTCGTCGCGGCGCTCGCGCTCCGCCCGGACGCGCCCCAGGGCGGCTCGACCGCGCGTCGCCTCGACGGGCCGCCCGTCGAGGGCGGCGCCGGGCTCAAGGTCTCCGACCTCCGCGGCGCCCCCGGCCAGCAGGCCGAGCGGCCGCGCGAGCCCGCCGAGCGCGGCGACGAGGTCCCGGAGCCGCAGGCGGCGTACCCGTGGCCCCAGGTCGACCCGGACCAGGGCGGGCCCGCCCCGCGCGCGGCCGACGCGCCCACCCCGGCCCGCCCCGCCCCCGTCGCGAGCGAGCCGCGGCCGGCCCCCGCGACGACGGACGGCGCCGGGACCCGGACCCGCCCGAGCGAGCCCACGCCGGCGCGCGACGCCGACGGGCCGGGCTCCTCGGCCGGTGACCCGCCCCCGGCCCGCCCGCCCGAGACGTTCGTCGACGACGGCGGGCGCCTCCAGATCGCGCTCGAGCGGGTGCGCGGCGCCGCGGTCGTGACGCGCGGCGGCGAGGCGCTCCCGCTCGCGCGCGGCGCGGGGACCTTCGCGCTCCAGCCCGGCGACCGGGTCCGGCCCCGCGCCGGCGGGGTCCTGCTCTCGCTCGACGACGGGACCTACGACGTCTGCGTCGACGCGGACGCCGACGTCGTCGTCCGCGCCGCGACGGGGGGCCCGGTGCTCGGCCTCGAGCGCGGGCGCCTGCTCGCGGAGGTCGCGGCGCTCCCGGCCGACCGCCGCTTCGCCGTCGCGACGCCGGACGCGACCTTCGTCGTCCACGGGACCGTGTTCGGGCTCGAGGCCGGCGAGGCCGGGAGCCGGCTCGAGGTGCGTGAGGGCCTCGTCGAGGCCGGCAACGGCCTCGGGCGCGCCATGGTCGCGGCCGGGTCGGGCGTCGACGTCGCCCGCGGCGACGCGCCCGGGGCGCTGCGCGCGGCGGACCCGGCCCGGCTCGGCTGGGCCCGGGGGCTCGCGCCGCAGCGCGACGTGCTCTACCAGGCCGGCTTCGAGGGCAAGAACGACATGGGCGGCTTCCTCGGCGAGGTCGCGCCCGACGAGGCCCAGCGCGGCGTCTCGCTCGTGTTCGGCGCGCTCGAGGGCAACGACTACTGGGGCATGGTCGCCCGCGCGGCGCGCGCGCGCCTGCGCAGCTTCCGGGCGAGCCCCGACACGTGGGTCGCGTTCCGGGTCCGGTCCGAGCAGCGGACGCAGGTCCTCGTCGAGTCGACGAACGAGACGCAGAACAAGCTGTTCAAGCGCGAGCTGGGCGCGCTCGAGCCCGGACGCTGGCGCACGTTCCACGTCCCGCTCATGGAGCTCTCGACCTACTTCGACCCCGGCAAGAGCCCCGTGCGCGAGGGCGACCTGTTCGTCGACCTCGCCGTGTTCGCGGGCCCGCCGGGCGCGCGCTTCCGCGTGCTCCTCGACGACGTGGTCGTCTACCGCAAGCTCTACCGGTAGCCCGGCCGGGCCGCTACGCGACCGCGCCGTCCGCCGCGCGGCAGCGCGCGACGCGCGCGAGCGCGTCGCGGCGCAGGCACTCGAGGGCGCCGAGCGTGAGGCCGAGCGGGCAGGGGTCGCCGTCGCGGAGCTCGCGCTCGAGGCGCTGCACGCGCGCGAGATGCGCCTCGCAGGCGGCGCGCTCGCCGCGCAGGCGCTCGACGTCGAACTGACGCAGCGACCACAGGTGCACCCGCTCGACGTCGAGCGCGCCGCGCCGCCAGGCCTGCCGGGCGCGCTCGAAGCACGTCCCCGCCGCGTCGAACCAGGCCTTGACCATGGCCCGGCCCCGGGCGTCGTCGGCGGCCCCGCCCCGCGCGAGATGGGCGTAGGCCTCGGCCTCCCAGCGGAAGCAGGTCGCGGCGGCCAGCTCGTCGCTCCGACCGGGGGCCGCGCGGACGAGCCGCCGCGCGGCCGCCTCGAGCCGGAGGACGCGCTCGAGGTGCCGCGCGAGGGCGGCCGCGCCCGCCTCGGGGTCGGCCTCGCGCTCGGTCGCGAGCAGGCGCGCGCTCGCGAGGTAGGGCGCCTCGAGCTCGCCCGCGCCCGCCTCGAAGGCGGCCGCGGCGTCTCGCCACAGGCCGCGGGCCAGCTCGAGCCGGCGCGCGAGGGCCCCCTCGGGGGCGGGGTCCCCCCGCGCGACCGCGGCCCAGCCGGCCGCCTCGAGCCGGAGGAACTCCGCGAGCGCGAGGTCGTCGGGGCCCGCGGGGCAGGTGCGGGGGCGCGCGCCGAGGTCGCGCGCGAGCCCCTCCATGCGGGCGAGGTGGCGCGCCCACGGGTCGCCCGGGGCGCCCTGCTCGCGCTCGACCGTGAGCAGGCGGAGCGCCCACTCCGCGAACCGCTGCGTCGACGCCGCGCCCGTGAGGAGCTGGAGCCGGAGCACCTCGACGAAGCGCTGGATCGCGTCGAGCCGCTCGTCCAAGGCCTCGCCTCCGCCCCCGCGCCGGGGTGGAGTCTACCCAGCCGCGGGGCCGATCGCCGCCCTTGACATGCCTCGACCGCCGGGCTGCGAGACTGGGAGGCGCCCGGGCTCGGGCGGGGGGTCGCATGCAGCGGGCGCCGGGGCGCCTACGGCGGGTCGCGTGGGGGGCGTGCCTCGCCGCCCTGGCGGCGCCGGCCGGCGCGCTCGCCTCGGGCCGCTGGGACCCTGCCTGGCTGCGGGTCGCGGCCCGGCCCGAGCTCGACCGGTCGAGCGGGTCGACGATCGAGGTCGAGGAGGTGCCCTCGCCGTTCCTCGCGACCGGGTCGACCCCGGAGGGCGCGCCGTGGCGGCTCGACGGCGCGTCGATCGCGCCGGGCGACGCGCCGCACGTCTACGACGTCACGGCGCCGCGCCTGGTCGTCGACGGCGGGCCGAGCTCGGGCCCGACGCGGGCCGCGGCGGCGCGCGGGCGGCTCCACTTCGACCCGGCCGCCGACTGGGTCCGCCTCGCCCTCGAGGGCGAGGCCGTGGTCGAGCTCGACGGGGTCGCGTTCGTCGCGTCGGCGCTCGACGCGTGGGTCTCCCGCGAGCACCGCCACGACCCCGCCACGGGCGGCGTCGTGCTCCGGGCCACCGGGCCGCTCGAGGTGCGCCTCGACGCCGCGGGCCTCGCCGCCGCCGTCGAGGCACGCAGCGAGCCGCGCCGGGACGCCGCCCCGGCGGGCCGCTACACGCTCCGGGCGACCGGGCTCGAGGCCACGCTCGCGCCGCTGCGCGTCGTCCTCGACGGCCCGATCGCGCTCGCAGGCGGCCCGCTCCCGGCGCCGCTCGCGGGCGCGACGCTCGACGGCACCGCGGCCTTCGCGACCCTCGTGGCGGCGCCGGGGGCGCGCGCCGACCAGGCGGGCGGACCGTCGCGCCTCCGCCTCGTCCTGCAGGACCTCGACGCGCGCGCCACCGGGGCGGCCGCGCCGGCCCGGCTCGCGGGGCGCGTGGTCGAGGTGGACCTCGTCCGCGCCCCCCGCGGCGCGCGGGCGAGCCTGGGCGGTCTGGCCGGTGTCGCGCCCGCGCTCCCGGGACTCGACGTGGGCCGCTGGCGCTACGACGTCCACGGCCTCGACCTGTCGGGCGACGTCGCGCTCGCCGGCCCCTTCGCGCCGACGTCGGGCCACGACGAGGCCGGAGACGCGGGCGCCCGCGCCCCCGGGCGCCCGCGCCCCACCTGGGCCGTCGAGCTGAGCGCGAGCGAGGCCCGGCTCGACCCCGTGCGGCGGAAGGTCGCCGCGCGCGGCGAGCCCGCTTCGCTCGCGGCGACGAGCTTGCCCGGGGCGACCGGCGGGCCGCCCGGCGAGCCGCCGGCCGCCCCCGACGTCGCGGTGCGCGCGGAGGCGGTCCGCCTCGCCGCGGCGCCAGGCGACGGCCC